>JAZNES010000095.1:0-7300 GCA_045588755.1 Eubacteriales bacterium
AGACCTTGCCTACCGTTCCCTGCAAGCGAGAGAGGAATTGATAAATGAAAAGGAGAGTGACCCATCTGTTGACGAGATAGCCTCACGGATAGGAGAAAGTAAGAGCTCTGTTGTGCGAGCTATGGAGGCTATAATTGAGCCTATATCGCTTTATGAGCCTGTGTATAATGAGAGTGGGGATTCTATTTACGTTATGGACCAATTAAGCGACAGCGATAGCTCTGACGAGCTGTGGCTTGAAAACATTGTGCTTAAGGAGGCTATGAGCAAGCTTTCCGAAAGAGAGCAGACTATCATAAATATGAGATATTATAAAAACAAAACTCAAATGGAGATCGCCGAGGAAATAGGTATTTCGCAAGCGCAGGTTTCAAGACTTGAAAAAGGCGCTCTTGAACGAATGAAAAAGCAATTGTAAACAAACAAAGCCCGCATTTGCGGGCTTTTATTTATATACACTCGGGGTGTGCTTCCTTATATTCCTTGATCAATGCATCGGCATCTTTAAGAAGCGCTTTAAGCTCCTTTTTGGTGTAAAGTGTTGCTCCGCAGGCGTGAGCGTGTCCGCCGCCGCGGTACTTTTCGGCAAGCTCGTTGATAGCAA
Source organism: Eubacteriales bacterium (assembly GCA_045588755.1). Classification (GTDB taxonomy): domain Bacteria; phylum Bacillota; class Clostridia; order Oscillospirales; family CAG-272; genus HGM12713. Next base: position 605 of record JAZNES010000095.1, read on the forward strand.
CAAAACGCGAGCGCAATCTGACACGTATCTCCTTGTCCGCCTCAACAAAGGCGATCCAGATAAGACTTCCCTTTATTGATTTCATAGATAAAACTGCGTCACCAATATCCTCAGAAGTTATACCGAATTTCTTTTTAAGGCGCTTGGGAAGATATATCCATGCTACACCGTTGTCAGTGAAGCTCATATTCATTTTGACGTAGGCGTCATATTTTATGAAATTAGGCTCTTTGAGGTATATATTCGAATACATCGTTTCGGTATCTATTCCCTTTTCAAGCAGCATTCCCGCAAGACGAAGGGTATCGGGTGAAACCGAGTCGAAGCGGAATCTGCCCGAATCGGTAACTATGCCAAGATAGAGGTGTGCTGCCGCTTTTTCGTTCAGAATAAGCTCGTCCCTCAGCTGATAATAAAATTCGGCTATCATCTCACAAGCAGAGGAACGATCCTTCTCTATCCATTCATAGTCGGTATAGCTTTCGACGGATATGTGATGATCTATTCTTATAGTTTCTATGCAAAGTGAAAACTTCTTATTTGAAACTCTTTCCGAGGTAGCACAGTCGATAATTATTCCAAGCGAGTCTCGGTAAAGCGCCTCGTCTATGAGCTCGTCGTCCTTACCCATAAATTCAAGCTGTTCCGAAGAGTCAAGACCTTGAAGATATATTTCCTTTTCGGGAAAGCTTGCAGTCAATATCTCTTTAAGTCCCTTTGTAGCACCGATAGCGTCTCCGTCGGGACGAATATGTCTGAAAAGCAATATGCGGTCATATTCTTTTATCTTTTTTATTATCAGATCGATAGATGGATTCATCATAAAGCTCCGTTCTCTAAAGTTTTTAGTTAATAGTTATAACGCAAATTTCGATAAAGCTTACGTGCATATTCAAGCTGGCGGTAGACCGTTCTCTCGTCGCAGTTGGTCTCATATGCGTGACGAAGAACGCGATTGCTTATCTCGTTTCTCTTAGGAAGTCTGCCCATGCAGGAAAAATAGACGGCATAGACAGAATCAAGCACGTCGGTCTTCCCTGATATTTTAAGAAGTCTCACTGTGTCGTATACTGCAAGAAGGTCACGCGCATCGCTCTCGTTCTTACAGCAGCCTCTTATTCTCGCATATGCATCAAAGGGAGAGAGCCTCTCTGACGCAAGTCCAAGTCGGGTATATTTTCTGAAGGCAGATATTACTTTAAGCTTTTCTATCTGGCGTTGAGATAACATAGTCTTGACCTCCGCATAGTCTTTAGTTTATTATACTACTAAATGCCGAAGGTGTCAAGAAATTCATATTTATAATTCATTATTTACTGCGGCTTTTGAAATAGTCTGCACGATTATCTTGGCATCGGTAAGCAAATTCATATTCCGAGCGTATAAAATATCGCATTCCGCCTTTCTCGCGTCGGTCAGATTATCTCTTCCGCAGACCTGCGCAAGGCCTGTGATTCCGGGACGTACGCTATATGCTCCATGGCTGTTTCTTATTTTGTGCATCTCCTTTTCCTCGGGGATAAGCGGGCGCGGACCGACGAGGCTCATATCTCCTGCCAAGACGTTCAATAACTGTGGAAGCTCGTCAAGGCTTGTCTTTCTCAGAAAAGCACCAATAGGGGTAATATATTTTTGTGCATCTGTGAACTCCTCGGTAGAGAGATTCCGAGGGGCATCGTTTCGCATGGTCTTGAATTTATAGCAGATAAATTTCTTTTTATTTTTTCCTACTCTTATCTGCTTAAAAATCACAGGGCTGCCATCAAAGAAATATATGAGGATAGCTATTATCAGCATAGGTATATACAAAATCAGCAGCAAAAAGTAAGCTATGATAATATCAAAAAATCTTTTCAGATAACGGTATTTTTTCATATCTTCTCCCTTGAAAATACATCTTTTTCTATTTTAATCAAAAATGGGTGCTTGTATTCCGCAAGCACCCATTTAGTTTGTTAAATTATAAGATATTCCTTGTTTATAACGTCATCGGATATTCCGTTCAAGGTCTGAATTTTGGAAACGGGAACAAAATAGCGTTTAGCTATCGACCAGAGTGTGTCGGTTGATGAGGGATAATATATTATTACCTTTCCTTTTTCCGCTTTTACGTCATTTTCAAATCGCACCTGACTTAGTGCCGTTATTTCTGTACTTCCGCTTCCCCATGCGCTAAGCGACAGCTCCGCATCTATACTTATCTCCTCGGCGTCTTGTCTTATTTTACAGGATATGACGTTGATATTTGCCTCACACGCGGAGCATTCGCGCGAAGTACTTCCCGCATCGAATTCATATTTGAAAGGAAGCACTGTCTCAAGGCTTGAATATTCTCCGTCCACAAGAAGAATTGCCGCGTATTTTACCTGTCCGAGAACTGTCTTTTTTGAGCCTTCGGTCAGTGTCTTTTCTGCGGTTGCGTTTCCATATACGTCGATAATAGTTGCATTCTGAGGAAATCCCACATTTTCCTTGGACATTTTTTCATTCATTGAAAAATTTCCGTTTATGCAATATCCGGCGGTAGGGATCTCGTATTTTTTATATTCTGCCTCGGAACTCTTTTTCGTAGAATAGACGTCGCCAAGATATGAAAACTTTCTTTCACATTGTGCCTCAAGGTCGAGAATAAGGCTTATGTCGCATATTATGCCCTGTTCCTCGATATTGACAGAAATGTCGCTTATATATCCATTAGCGGTAGTGCGAGAGCCTTTGGTGAGATTTTCGTTTTCTACTGTCTGCGAAAACGGTATCTTTCTTTGTATCTGTGTTACCTCCGGACTATCGCCATATTCGGCAAGAAGCGTAAGATATACCTCTCCGCGAAGGGTTGCTGCGCCGTCGTCAGTGTTTATATCCGATATAAAGACCTTTCCATCGGCAGATATGATCCTGCAATCGGGGCCGTCGGGAATTATCTCTTCGCTGAGCTCGACTACCTCACCTACAACTCTTGTGAAATCACAAATATTTTCCTCTCGGATAAGTGTCTGGATGCTGTCTGGTGCTACTTCTCCTACCGTTTTTTCGTCAAGCAACATAGTTGCATAAGCTCTTGCGTGAGCTTTGAGTTTAGATTTTATATTTATTTTTCTCGGTCCTAAAAGCCTTGTCGTTACAGATTCCGAAACAACGTCGGCGCACGAGCTTACGCCTTCGTTAAAATCGAAATCGCCGTCGGTATTTATGGGAAGATTGAAGCTATACTCTGCCGACAACGGAGCTGAATAGAGTTTTCCGTCGACACCGACGTATATTATTGAATAATCGACTATTCCCGAGTATTCTGCCCCGCCTGCGCTTACGTACTTTGAGGGCGGAAGAATATTTGAGCCTACATATAATACTCTTCGTATTTCCGGGTGATAGTCGGGCAAGGTATAGTCGTTTGAAATTTCGGATAGTACCGTTTTATCGCAAATAGGCATTCTTATTCTCTTTTGCCCGATATAGGGGCTTCCTTCTGCGTGATTCATATACAATATCTCCTTAATTCTTTTAGATTTTGCTCGTTCAATTCTATGATAAAATAAAATATTTTATTACAAGTCTCAAAAAAATCAATAATATTTGAATAAAGCCAAATATCCTTTGACAACTCCTATAAAGTGTGGTATAATATTATGATATTATATGGAGAAGTGGAGATTTATGGTATCTATTGCATATGTAGCGCCCGGAAGCCGAGCCTTCAAAGCCGGTATTTTGGCGGGAGATATTCTTCTGAGTATAAATGACCGAGAGATCAACGACGTCTTGGATTACAGATTTCATTTGGCTAATTCTAAAATAGTTTTGCGTCTTTCGAGGAATGGAGAAGATATCACAAAAACTATTCTGAAAAGTGAATATGACGACATAGGACTTGATTTTGACACTCCTCTTATGGATAACAAACATTCTTGCGAGAACAAGTGCGTCTTCTGTTTTATTGATCAATTACCTAAAGGACTCAGAGAATCCCTTTATTTCAAGGACGACGATTCCCGACTTTCCTTTCTTCACGGAAACTATATTACGCTTACCAATCTTAAAGATAAAGATATTGACAGAATCATAGAGATGCACATATCTCCCGTAAATATATCGGTTCATACCACAAATCCTGAGCTCAGGGTCAAGATGATGCGAAATAAACGCGCTGGAGAGGTGCTTTCATATCTTAGAAGGCTTGTCGATGCGGGAATACATATATGTGGTCAGCTCGTAATATGCAAGGGCATAAACGACGGTGCTGAGCTTGAACGATCGATGAATGATCTCGAAGCCTATTCGCCTGCTTTACAAAGTGTTTCGGTCGTTCCTGCAGGTCTTACTAAATTCAGAGATAAGCTTTATCCTATAGAGCCTTATACGAAGGAAGACTGTGGGCAGATAATCGACCAAGTCAATGCTTTCGGAGATAAATGTCTTGAAAAGCACGGCACGAGGGTCTTTTACTGTGCGGACGAGCTTTATATAAAGGCAGAGCGAGAGCTTCCCGATGAAAGCTATTATGAAGAATATTCACAGATAGAAAACGGTGTCGGAATGCTTACCTCGATGAATTCGGAGATAGACACCGAGCTTGATTATATTGACGAGTATCTGCCTGAATTCAAAGCTCCAAGATGCGTATCTGTCGCTACGGGATATTCGGCTTATGAAAATATAACCGCTATATGCAATAAGCTTGCTCAAAAGATTGATGGGCTTGATATTAGGGTATATCCTATAAAAAACAATTTCTTTGGGGAAACTATTACCGTGGCAGGTCTTTTGACGGCGACCGATATTATCGATCAGCTTGCGGATAAGGATCTTAGAGATGAATTGCTCTTCCCTGCCTGTGCGCTTCGTTCGGACGGCGATCTTTTCCTTGACGGTAAGACACCGCAGGAGCTTTCAAAAGCCCTTGAGGTAAGAGTAAGACCGACAGAGAGTGACGGAGTTGGATTTATAAGAGCCATTCTTGGTATTTAATTTATTCTCGCACATAGGCGAGAGGACGGAGGTGTTTTTATGTCAAAACCGATAATTGCCATCGTTGGAAGACCTAACGTAGGAAAAAGTACGCTTTTCAATAAGCTTATCGGAGAGCGTCGTTCGATAGTTGAGGATATTCCCGGAGTAACGAGAGATAGAATATACGGAGAGACCGAGTGGAGAGGAAGACAATACGTCGTTATAGATACGGGAGGAATTGAGCCTAAGACCGATGACGTCATTCTTAAACAGATGAAAAATCAGGCAGAGATAGCAATTGAAACTGCCGACGTTATAGTCTTTATGTGTGACGTGCGAACAGGTCTTACCGCAAACGACAGAGATATAGCCGTAATGCTCAAAAAGAGCGGAAAGCCTATCATTCCCTGCATCAATAAATGCGATAGTATAGGAGAACCGCCTTTTGAATATTATGAGTTCTTTGAGCTTGGCTTCAGTTGTGATCCTATTGCGGTGTCTTCGGTGCACGGAAACGGAACGGGAGATCTGCTTGACGCGGTATGCGAGTGTATTACCGAATTTGATGACAGCGAGGAAGAAGACGACAGCATCAAGGTAGCCGTAATAGGAAAGCCGAATGCCGGAAAGTCCTCAACGATAAATCGCCTTATAGGCCAGGATCGTCTTATAGTATCGGATATAGCAGGTACGACCAGAGATGCAGTTGACACGCATCTTACTAACGAGTTCGGATCGTTTACCTTTATAGACACTGCAGGGATCAGAAGAAAATCAAAGGTGAATGATAAGATAGAAAAATACAGTGTGCTTAAGGCTCATATGGCTGTTGAACGCGCTGAGGTCTGCCTTTTGATGATAGATGCTTCTACAGGCATCACCGAGCAGGACGAAAAAATAGCAGGAATCGCTCACGAATCGGGCAAGGCTATAATTATTGTTGTCAACAAGTGGGATGCGATTGAAAAGGATAACGGTACTGTAAAGGAATTTACAGATAAAATAAGAACGGCACTTGCATATATGCCCTACGCGCCTATTATGTTTGTTTCGGCAAAAACGGGACAGCGTATGAATACTATCTTTGAGCGTATAAAATACGTTCACGCTCAGGCGTATACAAGAATTCCCACAGGTATTCTCAACGAGGTGCTTGCCGACGCTACAATGAAGGTACAGCCCCCCTCTGACAAGGGTAGACGCCTGAAGATATATTATATGACTCAGGCAAGCGTAGCTCCGCCTACCTTTGTGCTTTTTTGTAATGATGCCGAGCTTTTCCATTTCTCATATCAGAGATATATTGAGAACTGTCTGCGTCAGACCTTTGGCTTTTCGGGTACACCGATAAGGCTTGTTATTAAAATGAGAGGCGAAAAAGATGACTGATAATTTTGGTGTGATATTTGATTTTAACGGAACGCTCTTTTTAGATAGCGATAAGCATGCCGCAGTTTTTAAGGAGATATGCAAAGATTACGACCTTGCTGAGTTTTCAGACGAGTATATAGCTAAGAATATATTTGGTAAGGATAACAGAGCCATTTTGCTTGGAAACTATAATCCACATGCCAGCGAGGAAGAGATCGCAAACTTTGATAAGGTGAAGGAAGAAAAATACAGAGAGCTGTGTATAAAGGACAAGGCTTGTCTGCATCTTGCAAAAGGAGCTCCCGAATTTATTGATTTTCTCAAGGCTAACGGAATTCCCTATTCTATAGGGACCAGCTCTCCGAGAATAAACGTAGA
>JAZNES010000096.1:0-4092 GCA_045588755.1 Eubacteriales bacterium
CACCCCTGCGGCGAAAAGGTGTTCAAGGTGCTTCGCGTCGGTAGTGACGTGCGTATCGTTTGCACGGGCTGCGGTAGGGATATGACGCTTGACCGTATAAAGCTTGAAAAGTCAATTAAGAAAGTCATAGAATAATAATGCTCTGATCAAGGAAAGGATTTCTATGAAAAAGGAAAATTTAACTAATCACTCAACCCCGACAAACTCTGACCTCCTGACACGCGAGGTTCTGCTTCTGAATAAAAAGCGCAGCTTCTCCGAGCTGTTCCGCGAATATTGGTATCTTTCGATAGCCGCGATTATCCCCTCAATTCTCTTCTTTTTGATATATCTTGCGCGCGGTATTTATCCGTTTGGCGACAGCACAGTTCTGGTGCTCGACCTTAACGGTCAGTACGTTTACTTCTTCGAGGCATTACGCAACACCGTTCTTGAGGGGGGAAGCCTGCTTTACTCGTGGTCAAGAGCGCTTGGCGGCGAATTTATGGGTATGTACGCATATTATATCGCCAGCCCCCTCTCCTACCTCATTTGCCTATTCCCCAAGGATAGAACTCAGGAATTTCTCCTCATTATGTTCCTTATCAAAGCGGCGCTTTGCGGCGGAACGATGGGATTTTACCTTCATAACCACTCCAAAAACCGCAACAAATTCTCGGTAATTATATTTTCCGTAATGTATGCGCTTTCCGCTTACTGTGTCGTTCATCAGAGCAACACCATGTGGATAGATGCGGTCATGTGGCTTCCCCTTGTAGCCTTTGGAGTTGAGCGTGTTGTAAAATACGGCAGATTCAAGACCTTTGTAATCTTTTTGGCTTTGACACTTGCAAGTAACTTTTATATCGGTTACATGGTGTGCATCTTCGTTTTACTGTACTACTTCTTCTTTATAATCGCGTACAAGGAAAATGGAGTTAACAATCCCCTCTCGGAAAAGCTTCATTTCCTCAAATCCTTTGTGCGAATGGGAGTATTATCTCTGCTAGCCATCGGTATTGCGGCGCTTATAGTTTTCTGCGCTTACTATTCCTTGCAATTCGGAAAGAACGAGTTTACAGACCCTTCGTGGGAGATCATTATGAAGTTCGACTTTTTCGATCTTCTCTTCAAGCTTCTCCCGTCATCCTATGACACCGTTCGTATCGACGGATTGCCTTTCGTATATTGCGGTTTGCTTGCCGTTATTCTTGCTCCTCTGTTTTTCCTTTGCAAGAAGATACCCTTGCGCGAAAGAATAGCAAGCGGCGTATTTCTGATGATCTTCGTGCTGAGCTTTATGATCTCGGTCACCGACCTTATCTGGCACGGATTCCAGAAGCCTCAGTGGCTTAACGCAAGATATAGCTTTATGTTCTGCTTCTTCCTCTTATTCTTGGCATTCAGGGCATTTGAGCATATCAAGACGATAAAGACCAAGCATATAGCGGTCGTTTCGGGTTTTATATTTATGTTCGTCGTAATTCTTCAGAACTTCTCCGAGGAATTCAAGGCGAAGCTTGTCGCTCTTTCTTACGGCCCTAATGAAGAGGACTTTATGGTACACGATTTTGCCACGATACTTCTAGCAATCGTCTGCCTCGTTGCTTACGTTTCGATCATCGCGGTGATGAAAAAATCGAAAAACAAGGATATTGTTGCTGCTGTTCTTCTTTGCGTTGTGTGCGGCGAGCTTTTCTTCAGCGGTCTTTGTAACGTCAATGATTTCGGAAACGACGTTGGATTTTCAACCTACCAGTCGTATAACGAATTCAACGACCTCATCCGTCCCGTTACCGATACGCTGCACGATTACGACGATTCCTTCTACCGCTTTGAAAAGACCTATCACAGAAAGCTGAACGATAATATGGCTTTCTCGATAAGAGGTGTTTCAAACTCGACCTCAACACTCAACAAGGATACTATCAACTTCTTGCGTGTGCTCGGTTACTATTCTCAGTCTCACAAATCGCAGTATAAGGGCGGAACTGTCGTTTCCGATTCTCTCATCGGTATGAAGTATATCATTTCCGACAGAGATTACAGCAAGCTCTACGGCGAGCCTGTTCTCACCGGCAAGGACTACGCGGAGTATATGGGTATGACGCTCTCCGAGCTTCAGGACGCCACCTTTGCCGACAAGTACAACGATTACTCGTCCGACGACCTTAACGTATACCTCAACCCTTATGCCCTCTCACTTGCGTTCGCTTCAAGCGATGACATCCTTAGCGTGAACGTTAAGGAGCATAACAGTCTTATCTCGCAGGATAGCAAGGATTACGAAGAAAAGTATAATCCCGAAGGCTATAAATCCCCCTTTACAAGATTGAACGCAATTTACAGCGGTATCCTTGGAAGAGATGTAGAGATCTTTAAACCCGCAGAGCAGCTCGACGTAGATCTTACCAACGTATCCTATAAGCTCTCTTCGGAGCACGACAGATATGAAAAGATAGATAAGAATAAGGACGGCTCGATAACCTACACCTTCGCAGTTCCCGATGACGGAAGCATGCTCTATCTCTTCCTGCCCGCATATTATAACCGTGAGGTTGACCTGTCCTCGTCTACAATGGATATTTTTGATTCTCCCATTATGACGGGAACTTATAAGGGAACGCTTAACCACTCAAAGAATTCGGCAAGCAGCTTCTCAAAATGTAACGACCGTATCGTTGAGTTGGGATTCTCCACTAAGGACGAGTACAAGCTCAAGGTCACGATTGATAACTCCTACAATCAGTTCTACACCAAAGAAAATCAACCTCTCCTCTACTATGTTGATATGGAGCTTTTTAAGGAAGTCACAGACACCATAAAGAAGAATCAGCTCATTATCGACGAAGATTACAAGGAAGATGACATCAAGGGCACTATTACCACCGACAATAATGATCAGCTTATTTACACCACCATCCCTTACGACAAGGGCTGGCAGGTATACGTTGACGGCAAAAAGGTAGATACCTTTGAGATATCCGAGGCGCTCGTCGGCTTCAGAATTGACGAGGCGGGAGAACACAACGTAAGACTTGTTTATCGCTCAAACGCGATAGTCTACGGTGCTGTCATCTCGGCGCTTTCAATTATTCTTTTCGTGCTCATCGTTATATTTGAACGCAAAATAAAGGCACTTCCCGTAGTTGAAAGATTTTTCCCAAGACTTAGCGACCGAAGTGACAATGCAGCCGAAAACAGCGTTAAAACACAAACACCTACCGACAAAAAATAACTATCTTTAAGGAAATTTAAAATGTTTTACTATATTTCCGGAAAGCTTGCAATGGCAAACCCCTCCACCGCGGTTATTGACGCGGGAGGGGTTGGCTACAAGCTTACGATAAGCGAAAACACCTATAATTCTCTGCCGCCAAGACACACGGTTGACTCTCCGAACGTCAAACTCTACTCATATATGGCTGTTCGTGAGGACGGAATCGAGCTTTTCGGCTTCGCCACCGAAACCGAGCTTTCCTCTTTCAAAATGTTGCTCTCGGTTTCGGGAGTTGGCCCGAAAGCGGCTATATCTATCCTCTCTCTGCTCACACCCGAAAGATTTGCTCTCGCGGTATGCACCGAGGACAGAAAGACTATATCCAAAGCCAACGGGATAGGTCCTAAAACTGCGGCACGCATCATTCTTGAGCTGAAGGACAAGCTTATGAAGGAGACCGATCTTGGCGAAGCGGCGCAGGCAAGCACCATGAGCGCATCACCCGTCAAGACCAATTCGGGAAAGCTGAGCGAGGCTCAGGACGCGCTTATGGTACTTGGATATTCGAGAAGCGAGGCTTTGAGTGTGCTTAAAAACATTGATACTCAAACTCTTCCCCTCGAAGAGATCATAAAAAAAGCGCTTAAATTACTCATGAAATAACTTGGAGGTAGATGAATGTTTACAACAGACGAAGAATTCGACTTTGAAAACCGAATAGTATCCACCTCTTATTCATCGGAGGACTCGGAGACCGAGGTTTCTCTACGCCCCAAAACACTTGAGGATTATATAGGTCAGGATAAGGTCAAGGAAAATCTCAAGGTCTACATTGATGCCGCAAAGCTTCGCGGCGAATCGCTTGATCACGTTCTTCTTTACGGCCCTCCCGG
>JAZNES010000097.1:0-2958 GCA_045588755.1 Eubacteriales bacterium
TTGAATCCTCATAGTAGCTTGAGTTCGCGGGAAGCTCCGAGCTCTGAGGTGCGGTGCCGTTTTCTCGTTCTACCGAAAGGATAGCAGATGTCATAAAGGCAAACGCAATAATAAAGGAAAGGCTCATAAGCACCGTGAGGATAAGCAGAGGGCTTTTAGGGCGCTTATCTTTCTTTATCTCTTGTTCGTTCTTTTTATCGGGCTCTTTGTCCCATTCCCACCTAAAAGCCTTTGTTACAGACTCTTTGTCAGTGGGCAGATTTTTACTTTCACTCTCGGGCAGAGTAGTGAGATCGCCCGAAAGCTTATCTATATCAATAAAAAGCTCTTGCGACTTTTGTTCGGAGACGTCGTTTTGCTTATTAATATTATCTTTGTTTTCCATATACACCGTCCTTAATAATTTTCGTATTATAAAATTATTTGACGGATATAGAACAAAATATACCCGAGGAAAGCAAATATCTGAAAAAATTATATTTTACTGACCTTTCACAGTAAAGCTGAATAAGCAATTTTTGCCGTATTCGCTTTCGACAGAGAGATTTTCACCGTGAGCCTCTATTATGGTCTTGCTTATAAACAATCCAAGACCGACTCCGCTTTTATCAAGTCCGCGACTTTTGTCGCTCTTATAAAATCTTTCGAATACGTGCGGGATATCCTCGGGGGAAATGCCCTCTCCCTCGTTGTATACGCCGACGAGCCAGCGTCTGTTTTTAAGACGCTTTACCGATACTCTGAGTATGCCTTGCTCGCGAGAGAATTTCACGGCGTTGTCGCAAAGATTGTACAACACTTGATATGTGGCATCACTGTCAGCTATGACGGTAATATTATCCTCTTCAAAATCAAACTGTATATCAAGCTTTTTATCGTTTATCTTGCTCTCAAATGAGAAAAGTATCTTTCTCGCCATTTCGCAGATATCGAAGGGCGCCATAGTGAATTTTCTCTCACCCGCCTGTATCTTTGAAAGATCGAGAAGAGAGGCGACGAGTCTTGACAGACGCTTTATCTCGTTTGACACGACCTGAAGATAATATTTATGCTTTTGCGGAGGGATAACTCCGTCAAGGATACCGTCAACGAAGCCCGATATCGAGGTCATAGGTGAACGCAGATCATGCGAAACGTTAGAGATAAAGGAATTTCTCATTTTTTCGTAATTGTCAAGCGATTCTGCCATATTATTGAAGGCTATGGCAAGCTCGGTTATCTCGTCGTTTCCTTTTACGTCAACTCTCACGTCAAATTTACCCGCTGCAAAGCTCTTGGCGGCGCGGCTTATCTGGCGAAGCGGGGATATAACTCTCTCGCTTATTATATAGACTGCGATAAGTGTGGCAAGCATTACCCAAAGGATAGCGAGGATAATGAGCTTTACTATCTCGCGCAAAAGACTTGAAAGTATTACCGTTGTCGACGAGGCAAATACATATCCTATAGTTTTTTGCTCAGAGTCGGTTATCTCTTCGGCAAGGACTATATGGGGCTCGTCGAATATATCGTCAGCACTTGAGATCTCAAAGAATTCGTCCTCTTGCCCGAAGTAAGCCATAAACTGAGAGGGAAGGGTGTCATTGTCAGAAATGAATTCCGAATTCGCGCCGAAGGAGGCAAAAATATTTCCATCGGTGTCGCAAAGTATAAGAGTTATATCCTCTGCGGTCGAGTTTACCGAGGAGAGCGTGGCAACTGCCGAATCCTTGTAATCTTCGACAAATGATGCAAGCGATCCCTTCTTTGATATTTCTATCTGAGAGCTCAGATAAGAGCTTGCCGAGAGCGCCGAGGTCTTCATAATATCTTCCTTGGCGTTTTGCGAATAGCTGTTGATTATCGAGGTTATTATCGCGATAATTACGGCAAAGCTTAAAAAGATGATTGCCATAAATACCGAGATGTATTTTGCGAAAATACCTTTGAACATATATCCTCCGTGATTACGATTTCGGGCTGTCGTGTTTTACGACAGCCCGAAGATCTATACTTACGCTAAAATTTCAAATTTGTATCCTACGCCCCAAACGGTCTTGAGCAACTATTTGTCAGAAACGCCTTCAAGCTTTTCACGAAGACGCTTTACGTGGACATCAACGGTCCTCGAATCTCCGAGATAGTCAAATCCCCAGACCTTGTCAAGGAGCTGATCGCGTGTGAATACGCGGTTGTAGTTTGAAGCAAGGAAATAGAGAAGCTCAAGCTCCTTGGGCGGAACGTCAACAGGCTTTCCGCAGAGCTTCAACTCATACTTTTGCAGACTTATCTCAATGTTTTCAAACTTGATTATTTCCTCATCGGTCTGGTTCGAATGCGCGCGATAACGTCTGAGCACGGCTTTTACACGTGCGCTGAGCTCCTTCATATCAAAGGGCTTAACGACAAAATCGTCAGCACCGAGTTCAAGACCGAGGACCTTATCAAAGACCTCTCCCTTTGCCGTTATCATAATTATAGGCTTTGAGGAGATCTCTCTTATCTCACGGCAGACCTGCCAACCGTCCTTGCGGGGAAGCATTATATCAAGCAAAACGAGATCGGGCTCGTATATCTTAAAGAAGCTTACACCCTCTGCGCCGTCGCCTGCGGTTCTTACCTCATAGCCTTCTTTTTCAAAATAAAGCTTTAATAAATCACATATATTACTGTCATCATCAATTACAAGAATTTTTGTGTCAAGCATAATCACAATCCTCCCATAGAGTAATCGGTATCTGAACAAAGGAAAAAAATACCTATCTCATATATTATAACATATTAATTGCTCATTTGTAAAGAATTTTCGTAATATTTAGAAAAATAAATTTACTGAGCTAACTCGTTAACTAGGATACGTTCAAACAAGAGGCCTGCCACTACCCAGAACGGCAGAAAGTCTAGACGCACAATATCGTTTATCGCATATTTGGCACCTTTATAGCTCCAGGGGCATACGTCAAATTTGGTGAGCAGGGT
>JAZNES010000098.1:0-3818 GCA_045588755.1 Eubacteriales bacterium
ACAGAACGACATGGCTACGATCCGACTTGTACGCGAAAAAAGATATATTCTTTTTATAATATTGGCTTCGGGCGTTTTTTCTTTTGCTTTATGAGTGCTTTTTCCCTTGCACTGATACTCAAAAACTCTCAGGTGGCAATAGATCATATGACACGTGGAATGAAGCTTTGCGTGACTACCGTGGTCCCCGCGCTCTTTCCTTTTATGGTGGTATCCGAGCTTTTGGTCAAAAGCGGTGCGGCAAGCTTTGTTTCAAGCCTTCTGAGCTTTCCCGTCAAAAAGCTTTTCGGAATAAATAAAGAGGGTGGAAGTGCGTTCTTGCTTGGAACTCTTTGCGGATTTCCTATAGGTACAAGGGTTTCGGTCGAGCTATACAATGTGGGAAAAATAACCAAGGAAGAGTTAGAGAGGCTTATCTGCTTTTCAAACAATCCAAGCTCGGCATTCGTCATAAGCGCGGTGGGAGTCTCGCTTTTTGGAAACAGAACGGTAGGGAAGCTCTTGTATTTCATAACTATTCTTTCGGCTGTGAGTGCGGGCATGTTTTTGAATCTGTTGAGAAAAGCCTTCGGGAAAAAGAACGAGAGTAAGATTCCTTGCGCGGTGTCTCCTTCCGAGCGAAAAAGCCTTGGCATATTTACTTTTACCGAGGCAATAAGCTCGTCGGTCATGGGAATGCTGAACGTTTGCGCTTTCGTTATATTTTTCTCGGCATTTATCGGAACGCTCGGCAGCTTTCTTGATGCAGTCGGTATATCTGCAGGCGGACGCGCCGTCTTGTTTTCCTTCTTCGAGCTGACGGGCGGAGTGTCAGCGGTATCGGCATTGCGACCTGCTTCGAAGGCACTCGTTATGGCGGCTATGACGATAGGCTGGTCGGGGCTTTCGGTGCATCTTCAGATAATGAGTCTTTGTGACGGCCTTGAGATATCGTTTCGGCGCTATTTTTTATCAAAGCTTCTGCAAAGCTTTCTTTGTGCATTCTATACGTGGCTCTACCTGCAATTTTTCGGGCAGGGAATAGAGCCCGGAGCGTCAAGCGTTGTGGTACTTGACGTCGCGAAGAATTTCTGCGATGCGCCAAGAATTTTTATAAGCCTTTCCTTCGTGGTTGTTGCTATCTTTGTGATAAAGAAAAAAATGAAACAAAAAAAGGATACCGTTTGACTCGGTATCCTTTTTGGTATATTCAAATTTTGATTTGTCGGTGAGTTAAGAAGCGGGATTTTTAATTTTAGCCTCCCTCCGAGAGGGAGGGGGACCGCGATAGCGGTGGAAGGAGCCTGCGTGACGTTGAGCTTGAATTTACATCATTGTAACGCACTCTCCCTCACCCGACTCCGTCGGGAGCTCCCTCCCGGAGGGAGCCTCAAATTTACATTCCCCTAAAATTTATTACACACCAATAAATCCCAATTTAATGACAGCGCACCAATGCTTCGAGGCAGACAACACCGTCGCATCTTACCGTTTTGAAATAATAATCTCCGTCGATCTTGGCGCAAAGAATATCAAGGCTATCTCCAAGCGCCGCCTCGTGAAGATAGGAGAGTGACATTCCGCATATGCGCTCTATATCCGAGATATCCATAAAATCGCAGAGCATATTCGGATAGCGGGTATTATTCATATGCATATTGTAATCAATATCGGAATAAACTATTCTTCTCTCACCAAGCTTTGAAAAGAGCTCTGCGTGGGGCATTTTTATCCTTGTAGGAGAGGTCGGGGTAAGAGCAGACTCATTTTCAAACCCAATGTCATAGCTGTCGGTGCGGATAAGCTTGCCTTCTTTGAGATCCACGAGCGCCCATACCGAAAAGGCTTCAGCCACCACTTCGCTGTCCTTAAGTATTCTGAAGCAGCGGTTGAAGGAAAATCCCCGACTATCGCAGGTCCACGTTTCGACCTCTATGTCTTCATACGCGTAAAGGGGCTTATGAAAGTCAAGTATCATCTTGCTCAAAATGAAGGCAACGCCGACGCCGTCGCGCTCCTTGTCAAGATCTCTGTCGTTGCGCTGAAATTGAAGATTTGCAGTCTCCTGCATATAGACGAGAAGCTCCGAGGGCTTGACTTTTCTCGAGGCGTCGGTGTCGTGCCATTTCGTTTTATATCTTTCTATATGTTTCATTTTGTACTCCTTAGAAGTTTCGTAACTATATTCTAACGCAAAATTGTTACAAAATAATGGAGATAAATGAAACATTTTTGTTATTTATGCGGTTACGGTCGGTATCTCGGGCGTTGCTGATATACCCTCGGGGGCACTTTGAGTTACACCGAGCCCGAAGCTTACCGCAATAGCGTTATTGACCTCATTCATCATACCGTCATCAAGGTGTCCCATTTTTTCCTTCAGGCGCTGCTTATCAAGCGTTCTTATCTGCTCAAGAAGCACTACCGAGTCCTTGGCAAGACCTACCTTGTCGGCGTAAATATCTATATGGGTGGGCAGCTTGGTCTTGCCCATTTTTGACGTTATGGCGGCGGCGATAACAGTGGGGCTGTATCTGTTGCCGACGTCGTTCTGAATTATCAGAACGGGGCGGAGTCCTCCTTGCTCCGAGCCTATTACGGGGCTCAGGTCAGCGTAATAAATATCTCCTCGTTTTACACTCATCATTGTGATTTCCTCTCTTGAATTTTTCGGACCTTTTGTCCGAGGAAGAAAACGAAAATTAAAGACGCTCATATGTTTTCTTTTCAAGTATATTTTTGCCGTCTACCCAGTGTCTTAAAACACGGTGGCAAATATTTTCTTGTGGAATTTTTATCCTTGAAAAGATAACGCGTCTGATTTTCGTATATTCTCCCATAACAGTTTATTTTATCCTGTCGCTTAAAGTGAGAGAAAGTCGTAAATTGGCAAAATAAAAAAGGTGTTGATTTGCAAGGCTTCTCATAAGGATGTTTACAAATTTGGGCAGAGGTATTGTTTTCTCTGCCGATTCGTGTTATAATGGGCACGATAAAACTTTGGAGGAGTAAACATGTCGCTTGATTATAACGAAAAGAATATTGCTCTTGCCAAAAATCTGCGCAAAAATGCAACACTGCAAGAAAATCATTTGTGGTACGACTTTTTGTCGAAATACAAGGTAAGGTTTCAACGCCAAAAAGCAATCGACAATTTTATTGCAGACTTTTATTGTCATAAAGCGAAATTGATTATAGAAATAGACGGCTCACAGCATTATACAGAAGAAGGCAAACAAAAAGATGAATTCCGCACGGAAATTCTTAAAGGATATGATTTGAAAGTAATTCGTTTTACAAACATACAAATCAATACAAACTTTCGTGGTGTTTGTGAGTATATCGATGTCGTCGTGAAAGCCTCCCTCCGAGAGGGAGGTGGCACGCGAAGCGTGGCGGAAGGAGCCTGCGTGACTTTGGGATCAGATTAACTTCATTGTAACGCACTCTCCCTCACCCGACTCCGTCGGGAGCTCCCTCCCGGAGGGAGCCTTAGGACACGCTCGTAAAACTTTAGGGGTATGGGCTTTGCCCGATGCCTTTGTATAACAAAGGCGAAACTGGCGATAAAACAGAACGATAAATAAGAATTTGACGGAGAATAGGTGATGAAAATCTACGATATTTCCCAAGAAGTATTCGGCTGCCAAGTGTATCCGAGCGACCCCAAGCCGGAGAAAAAAGAACTCAAATCGATAGAAAAGGGCGAAGTATATAATTTGACGGCATTTAGTATGTGTGCACACAACGGCACGCATATAGATGCACCGTGTCATTTTATTAAAGACGGAAAACCCGTGGATGAAATGTCATTGGAAGCATTTATCGGAATGGCTTAC
>JAZNES010000099.1:0-8623 GCA_045588755.1 Eubacteriales bacterium
TTATTTTTATTTTTTTTTGCGCTGGTAGGGGGTCGCGCCTCCACAGCCCGCAAATATAACGCAATCTATCTATTCTATAAATCCCAATTTATTATTCTTTTTGGAGTTGAGAACCATTATATTTGCAAAAACTCGAAAAAAGTAACTGCCAAAGACTTTGAAAAAGACTTTTTTGCAAAATCGCCAAACTGAAACTGCTTTTTTGCAGAAATTTATGTAAAAAATAAAAAAGTATTGAAAAAAAGGTACGAATATGATATAATGTACAGTATGAGTGGAAGTGTGGCTTCTTTTCGTTGGTGCGATATTGGAGTATCATATGAAGAGAAAGCTCAGAAAATATTTAAGAGGTTTAACTATGGAAAACAAAACGTATTACACAATAGACGTGCTTCACGTTGTCAGAACGCTCGTTCAAAGATGGTGGCTTATAGTACTGTCGGGTATTCTTGCGGGAGTCTTGGGATTTTTTATCTCGGCGTTCGCTGTTGCACCGACCTACTCCTCCTCGATAATGCTTTACGTAAACAACAGCTCCTTTTCTATCGGAAACACGAGCTTGAGCATTACCTCCTCGGAGATAACGGCGGCAAAGAGCCTTGTAAATACATACAGCGAGATACTCGACAACCGCACGACTCTTGAAAGAGTTATAGAGAAGGCGCAGGTGTCTTATACCTATGAGGAGCTTGCCGAAATGATAGAGGCGAAGCCCTCAAACGATACCGAAATAATGATTGTTATCGTTACCACGACAGACCCCTACGTATCGGCGAAGATAGCTAACTGTATAGCAGAGGTCCTGCCGATAAGAATATCCGAGATAATAGACGGAGCGTCTATGGAGGTAGTCGACTCGGCAATTCCCGAGCTTGAAAAGGTAGCACCCGATATAACCCAATACACCATTATAGGCGCGGTCCTCGGCGTTTTGTTCTCGGTGCTTGCTATAATGGTGATCGCTCTTGTAGACGACACCATTCATACCGAGGAATTTGTGCTTTCGAATTACGAGCTTCCGATACTTGCTAAGGTTCCCGACCTTGTGAACGTGCAGAATAAAAAGTACGGATACCGCTACGAAAAGAAAAAATACGGTAAATAAAAGCGAGGAGACAGAAAATGGCTTTCGGAAAAAAGACAAAGAAAATAAAAAAAGGCTTTTTTGCTAACAACGACGTAAAAAAGACGTTACATAAGAATCTTGAATTTACCGCTATCGAGCAGTATAAGCTGCTCAGAACGAACCTTGACTTTACACTCCCCGAGGGCGTTCAGTGCCCCGTTATCGGTATAACGAGCGCTATGCGAGGAGAGGGAAAGTCTACTACGGCGATAAATCTTTCCTACGTTATGGCAGAGAAGGAGGACAAGGTCCTTCTTATAGGCGGAGACCTCAGACTTCCCTCGCTTGCCAAAAGACTTGAAATCCCCTCAAAGCCCGGTCTTACCGATCTTTTGATGGGAGAGCATTTCGATATTGAAAACTACAGATCGAATTTGCTCGACAATTGGTATGTTCTCCCTTCGGGAACTGTACCTCCTAACCCCTCAGAGCTTCTCGGCTCGCGCAGAATGGCGGCACTTCTCAAGTCTCTCAGAGAGAAATTCGACTATATAATCATAGACCTTCCTCCCGTAAATATCGTATCGGACGCCCTCTCGATAGCTAATCTGATAACGGGTATGATAATCGTAGTGCGTGAGGGATACACCGAAAAGAATGAGCTTGAAAGATGCTTGCGTCTGCTTAAGCTCTCAAACGTAAATCTCCTTGGCTGTATTATGAACGAGGTAGACAGCGGAACCAAGAACTACAGTAAGTACAGATATAAGAAGTACAAGTATTACAGAAGCAGTAAGGAATACAAGGACTAAAATAAATTACTAAAAGGAAAGTGGGAAAATGATAGACTGGCACAGTCATATCCTTCCAAAGATGGACGACGGAAGCCGCTCTGTTGCGGAAAGCGTCGAGATGCTGAAAATGCTTGGCGCGCAGGGCGTAAGTACTGTCGTTGCCACGCCGCACTTTTACGTCAACAATGAGCCTGTCGAGAGCTTTTTTGAGAGAAGGACTCGTTCTTACGAGGAGCTTTGCAAAGAGTGGCACGATCCCTCGATGCAGATCGTCCTCGGCACAGAGGTGCGCTATTACCCGGGAATATCAAGGCTATCGGCGCTTGAAGATCTAAGGATAGACGGTACAAGACTTCTCTTGCTCGAAATGCCCGAGCGGATATGGAGCGAATATACCGTCAGGGAAATAGAAGAGATGTCCTGCTCCTCCCGTGTCAGAGTCCTTCTGGCGCACGTTGAAAGATGCTTGCCACAGCAAAAAGCAGACGTATCCTACAGGCTTGCCGAGTGCGGAGTCCTTATGCAGTCCAATGCCGAATATTTTTATGACGTTCTGACGAGAAGAAGAGCGCTCAAAGCTCTCCGAGAGGGCAGAATAGACCTTATCGGCTCGGACTGTCACGACCTTGATAAACGTCCTCCGACGCTTGACAGAGCCTATGATATGATAAAAAGAAAGCTCGGCGAGGATTTCGTCGTCGGAATGCAGGAATTTGGACGTTCCTTGTTCGATTTGAAATGAAATTTTTATAATAATTCTTTTTTAGAAGGGAAGAGATCGATATGAAAAGATTACTTGTTATTTTTATTTGCTTGTTGATGGTAATGAGCTTTTGTGTGCCCACTTTCGCTGAGGGCTTTGTTTCGAGCCCATCATCAAATCAGGCTCCCGAGCTTGTCGAAGGAAGTAACGCTTCCGAGGAGTGCGAGGCTATTATTATAATAACTGCTTACGCCGACAGAAGCGAAGAAAAGAGCGAGCATTTCGACGCAAGTCTCAATAAAGAGATAAAGGATAAGCTTGAAGAAGCTTATGATGATATAACCAATGCTCCTACTCTTGGTGCTCTTAACAGCGACGTAAACAAGATCGCAAAAGAGATGGGTATAAAGAAAAAAGACCTCGCGGTATCCGACCTGTTCGATATCAGCGCAACTCATTGTGAGAGTCACGATGGACACAAGCATTTCGATATAACTCTTAAGAGCGAAGCTCTTGAAAACTTCGTATGTCTTCTTCATTTCCACGACGGTGAGTGGAAGATCGTTGAGGGCGCAACGGTAACGCACGACGGAACGCATCTTGAGTTCGATATAGACGAGTTCTCTCCCTTTGCTATCGTTATTGAGAGCCCTGCTGAGCCGAGCTACATATTGGAGCGCCTTGTCGTCGCTACTGCAATAATCACTCTCTGTATAGTTGTCGCAGTATATTGCACTAAGAAAAGAACCGCTAAATAATATAGTCGGGTCATACGATACATAATTGCGACGTTATCGAGATAATAAAAAAGAAAAGAGAATTTTATGAGAGATACAGCACCCGAGAAAAGCAACCTTCTTCGTATCCTGCTGATCGCAATTTCCCTTACTTCTCTGGTCATAATCGGACTTACGCTCTTAAGGCAGTGGGAGGATAAAAGAGGTATTTTTGCAGGCTCTCACACCGCCGAGGATACGACTCTCGTTTACAACGGAGTCAAGTACGAGCCTAAAAAACGAATAGATACCTTCCTTATCCTCGGACTTGATAAGTTCGAGGGAGCGGAGGTGACAGACTCCTATAACAATGACCAGCAAGCCGATTTTTTGATGCTTTTTGTTTTTGATAACGACACAAAAGAGTATTCGGTAATACATATAAACCGTGACGCTATGGCAGATATAAATATTCTCGGCGTTGCGGGTAATAAGGTCGGAACGACGAACAAGCAGATAGCCCTTGCACACACCTACGGAAACGGCAAGGACGTAAGCTGCCGAAATACTGCCGATGCCGTGTCGGAGCTTTTGCTTGGAGTTAAGGTCAATCATTACGTTTCGCTAAAGATGGATGCCGTCGGTACAGTCAACGACCTTGTAGGCGGGGTGCAGGTAGAGATACTTGACGATTTTACAGGCGTTGACGATACCCTCGTAAAAGGTCAGACTGTCAATCTTATGGGCGAACACGCCTTGAATTACGTTCGTATGAGAAGGGGACTTGAAAACGAGACCAACGCCGCGAGAATGGCTCGTCAGCAGCAGTATCTCCTTGCTCTTCAAGAGAAGCTCGTTGCGCTCTATGAGGAGGAACCCGAAGAGGTTCTTGATATTTTGAAGGAGATTTCCGATTATACGGTCTCCGACCGTTCGGTAACACAGCTGCAGAGCCTTTTTGAAAAATTTGAGGAATACGAATTTCTCGGAATAAAAGAGCTTGACGGAGAATCAAGGCTTGGCGAGGAATTTATAGAATTCTATCCCGATGCCGAATCGGTCACCAAAACGGTAGCCGAGGTCTTTTATAAGCCTGTATCTGATCAAAAATAAAAATTAAGCAAGAATGGAGAAAATCTCGTGAGTTCCAATTCAAAGAGTGACCTTCTCGAAAAGGTATCCGAGCAACAGACTCAGAGCGAGCAAAAAGAAAAGATATACATAGCTAAAAAGCCGTTTTACAATTTCTTCAAAAGATGCTTTGACATATTTTGCGCCTTTTTCGGATTGATCTTTATTGCGTTGCCCCTTGCCGTTATCGCTTTGATAATAGTTATAGACAGCCCCGGTGCATCTCCTATATACGTTCAGTACAGAGTAGGTAAAAACGGCAAACAGTTCAAATTTTATAAATTCAGATCGATGGTGGCAAACGCCGACAAGATGCTCGATTCGCTTCTTGACAAGAACGAGATGTCAGGTCCCGTATTCAAGATCAAGGAAGATCCGAGAATTACCAAGGTGGGTCGTTTTATAAGGAAGACGAGCATAGACGAGCTCCCTCAGCTTTTCAACGTCCTCAAGGGCGATATGAGTCTTGTCGGTCCCCGTCCTCCTCTTCCCAGAGAGGTCGAGCAGTACACCGAAGAGCAGAAGGTAAGGCTTGCGGTCACACCGGGGCTTACTTGTTATTGGCAGATACAGCCCAAGAGAAATTCACTCAGCTTTGACGAGTGGCTTGAGCTTGACAAAAAATATATTGCCGAGAGAGGCCTTTTGACCGATATCAAGATATTGTTCGGTACGGTCGGCGCGGTATTCGGCTCGGAGGGTGAATAATGTCTAAAAAGAAGACGCAGGGCTTGCGCATAGCAATGCTCGGTCATAAAAGGATACCCTCAAGGGAGGGCGGCATCGAGATAGTCGTCTCGGAGATCTCCTCGCGCCTTGTTAAGAGAGGACAGAATGTGACCTGCTACAATAGGCGCGGACATCACGTAAGCGGATCGGATTTCGATACCGCGAGCCTTGAGTGCTATCAAGGTGTAAGATTAAAGAGCGTACTGACGCTTGATAAAAAGGGACTGGCGGCAATGACCGCCTCCTTTTCTGCCGCACTTTGCGCGGCTTTCGGCAAATATGACGTAGTTCATTTTCACGCCGAGGGCCCTTGCGCTATGATGTGGATACCCAAGCTCTTCGGCAAGAGATGTATCGCGACGATACACGGACTTGATCATCAGAGAGCAAAATGGGGAAGATTTGCCTCATGGTATATCCGCACGGGAGAGAAATGCGCCGTTCGCTTTGCCGACGAGATAATCGTGCTCAGCGAAGGAGTAAGGCAGTATTTTCTCGACAATTACTCCCGCAAGACGCGATTTATCCCAAACGGAGTCAGCCGTCCCGAGATAAGAGAAGCTGACGAGATAAAAAAACTTTATAACATTGAAAAAGACGGATATATCTTATTCCTTGGAAGACTCGTTCCCGAAAAGGGAGTGAGATATCTTATCGATGCCTTCAGGGCACTTGACACAGACAAAAAGCTCGTTATCGCGGGCGGTTCTTCCGATACTTCTGAATATCAGAAGGAGCTTCGCGAGGCGGCAAGCGGTGACGAGAGGATAATATTTACAGGATTTGTAGAGGGAAGGGCGCTTGAAGAGCTGTACAGCAACGCCTACCTTTACGTTCTGCCCTCAGACCTTGAGGGAATGCCGCTTAGTTTGCTTGAGGCTATGAGCTACGGTAATGCTTGTCTTACCTCGGATATCGAGGAATGTGCAAGCGTTCTCGGTGAGGTCGGCGTGACCTTCAAGAAGGGTGACGTTGAGGATCTCAGGAAAAAGCTGCAGGAGATTTGCAATAACGAGGAGCTCGTGCGGGACCTTAAATCAAGAGCTGCCGACTATGTTTGCGCTAAATACAATTGGGACGACGTGACCGACAGAACGCTTGAATTGTACAAAGACGAAGCGAAGGAGTGCTAAAATGAAGATACTTCTCATAAATAAATTTCTCTACCACAAGGGAGGCGCCGAGACCTATACCTTTAAGCTTGGCGACACCTTGGCGGCGCAGGGACACTCGGTTCAGTATTTCGGGCTCGCAAACGACAAGAATATCGTCGGAAACGAGGCGGGCGAGTACGTGACCGATATGGATTTCGGCGAGGGGATCAGAAAAAATCTGTCCGCGCCCTTCCGCATAATCTATTCCTCCGAGGCGAGAAAGAAGCTTAGCCGTGTGCTCTATGATTTTGAGCCCGACGTCGTTCATATGAACAATATTCAGTTTCACCTGACACCGAGTATTATTTTGGCAGTCGAAGCATACAGAAAAAAGACAGGTCGCAAGGTCAAGATAGTTTACACGGCGCACGATTATCAGCTGATATGTCCGAGCCACGGACTTTTCGATAACGACGTCAAGGTCTGCGAGAAGTGTCTTGGCGGAAATTACACGCACTGTCTGCGCACGAAATGTATGAAAAATTCGAGAGCAAAGAGCCTTCTTGCCATGCTTGACGCATATTATTGGAAGCTAAGCCGCGCGTATAGCTGTATAGATACGATAATTTGCCCGTCGAGATTTTTGAAGGATAAGCTCGATACACAGGCGCGCTTTGCAAAAAAGACCGTTGCGATACATAACTTTATTGAGCCCAAGAGCGCATCAAGGGTAGATAAGAGCGATTACGTTCTCGAATTCGGGCATCTTTGCCGCGACAAAGGAACGCTTACTCTTCTTGCGGTGGCAAAGAGAATGCCAAGCGTTCGTTTTCTCTTTGCAGGCTACGGCGCGGCTGAGAGTGAGATAGCAAAGGTCGAAAACGCAGAGTACGTAGGCTTTAAGACGGGAGAGGAATTAAAGTCGCTCATAGCCAATGCCGCGTGTAGCGTCTATCCTTCGGAATGGTATGAAAACTGTCCCTTCTCTGTCATTGAGTCACAGATGTACGGCACGCCCGTCATAGGCTCTCGAATGGGAGGAATTCCCGAGCTTATAAGCGAGGGTAAGACCGGACTTACCTTTGAGGCGGGAAATGCCGACGACCTTGAGTCAAAGCTCAGATATCTGCTTGAGGGCGAGGGCGTTCTCGAGAGCTATACCGAGAACTGTAAGGAGGTCTCCTTTGAAACTCCCGAGAGTTATTATGAAAAATTGATCAAGATATACGGAGATTGATATGAAGATATACGAGATAGGAACGGGATATACTCCTATTCCTGCGCAGATGGGTGCGGCGACCGAGATCGTTGTCGAGGAGCTTACCCGCGCTTTTATAAAAAACGGGCAGAATGCAGAGATCATCGATATCGAGGCGAAAAACAGACCTGCCATAGAGCTTCCTATAAGGGAAGTGAAGGTGCCCTTCTTTTCGGGTACCGACGTCAGCCTTGGCATTATGCACAAGCTCAAAAGAGTCTTTTATTCTGTTTCTCTTGCGAGAACTCTCAAGAAGATATTGAGAAGCTCCGACGAGAAGGTAATGCTTCATTTTCATAACCAATACAATCTTTTCTTCTTTCTTAAGCTTACCCCAAAAAAGCTCAGAGAAAAAGCGACCATAGGATATACCGTTCATTCGTATATCTGGGGAACAGAATGGGAGAAGATAGAAGAGACCGTAAAGAAAAAATATTTTCAGGAGATCTTTTGCGTAAAGAATGCCGACGCTATATTCGTACTCAACGATATAACGACCGATCATTTTGTAAACAGGCTCGGAGTTGACGCGAAAAAGATACATAAGGTCATAAACGGTGTTAATGTCGAGAGATATTCAAAGCTTAATGCCGACGCTGTTGAGGCGGCAAAGAAGGAGCTTGGACTCGAGGGAAAGAAGATCATCTTTCAGGTCGGCTCGGTCTGTCCGAGAAAGAATCAGCTCGGCTCGGTCGAGATGCTCAAGGAATATCTGCAGAAAGATCCCGACGTGGTCTATATGTACGCGGGCGGAGTCATAGACGAGCCTTACAGTCAGGCTATAAAGGATTTTGCAGCGAGCAATAATATATCCGAGCAGGTCGTTTATGCGGGTGAGCTCTCTCCCGGTGAGGTCCTCAACCGTTATTACAATATGGCGAGCTGCAGTGTATTCACCTCTACTCTTGAGTCCTTCGGTCTCGTTATCATAGAGGCGATATCCTCGGGAACTCCCGTTGTAATAGGCAGTAATCTGATGTTCGAGCTTGGAAGCGGATACTATATGTATCACACGAAGAAGAGTTCATTTTTATGGTAGATAAGGCACTCAGCGGTGCTTCTGATACCGATAACGTATCTTGCCGTGAGGTCGTTGAAAAATACAATTGGACAACAGTCGCACGTCAGTATA
>JAZNES010000100.1:0-5334 GCA_045588755.1 Eubacteriales bacterium
AATAGATTTTAAGGAATGTAATTTTTAGGCTCCCTCCGGGAGGGAGCTGGCGCTGGAGGCGACTGAAGGAGAACGCGTTACAATGAAGCAAATTCAGGCTCAACGTCACGCAGGCTCCTTCCACCGCTATCGCGGTCCCCCTCCCTCTCGGAGGGAGGCTAAATTAAAAAATCCCGTTTGTAAACACATCGACAAATCAAAATTTGAAGCCTTGAGAATTACAAGAGCGTATTGGCTAAGGGATATCTATTTGACAAAAGATTTAATTTGTGATATAATTCAAGGTGATCTGATTTTATTTTATAAAATATGGGGGAACGGTATGAAAAAAAGAAGGCTGATATTGACCTTTTCAATATGCGGGGTGCTTATTATTGCCGCCGTAGTTGCTATGATATTTGTTTTTCGCCGTGAAACGACCAAATATTCCTTTGACAAGCTTAAATGTGATTATATTTCTGACGTTGCATATAACGATACCTACATAGTAGGCAAGGACGCAGGCTTCTATCTCTGGCGCGACGGCAAGACTATCAGCGAAAAATACGATTCAATAACCTCGGTAAACGATTATTACGGCGAGGATCTCTCGGCTGTCCTTTGCAGTAAAGAATCAAATCAGAGGATATATGACCTTTATATAGCGAGGAGTTCGGATTCCGACGAGTATATATTTATAAATTCAGCAGAAGAAAAATACATCCTTGCGGGAGCTGATTATTCGCTTACCGAGGTCTGTATGCCTCTGCTTATCTTTACCAACAGCTCCAACGGCTGTAAGGCTGTTGTAAATCTTGATGCTCTTAATTCGGGACTTTCAAGCTTTGCTGACGGATATATATATCCCAATGAATTCAACTCGGGCGTCGAGATCTGTACAAGACCTTTTAGCGAAGCGTCGAGCTTCGAGACCTGCGACTACGTGATAGCCAAGCAGGAGAGCAACGGTATTGTTCGTTCGCTTGTATTTTCGTCTATGGGAAAGCTTATAGTAAGCACAGATCAACTTGAGCTTATACGCGTGAGTGACGACGAGGGAAATAGTAGCGTATTTTTCTGCGATTTATCTGTTGGAAGCATATATTCAAAAAGCGGTGAGCTTATAGCGAGCAATATCCAAGATCCGCAGAGCGATATCGCGATTTATGAAAATTATGCTGTGGCATTTTCGCAGATCGGGGATAAAAACACGTATACCTGTTTTAATGCCGACAAGGTCATTTCGGTATCCTCGGACGAATACGATCTTTCAAGCATTGGATTTACAGATGGCTGTATATATCTCAAGGACTTAAAGCAGGGTGCATATAACGTCGTATCGGTATTTCTTGACGGGGTGAAAAAGTATGACAGGATAATCGATAAGAACGGTTATCTTCTTGCAAGAAATCAGTCTAATTCAAGGTATATATACCTGAACAACAGAGGAGAGCTCTTGTTCGAATACACACACGGAGATCTTGAGCTTCATACTCTGCTTTCGGGTGACGGTATCTGCGTTTTCAATGAATACGCTCAGGGTGCCCCAAGGGTCGAATCTCTCGTTTTCGGTATGCCGAATAAGGATCATAAAAAGGTAACTCTTAAAGAGGGATATTCCTTCGAGATAGCAAAGATCTCTCAGGGTTCAGAAAATACGGGATACGGTATCTTTTTCGAAAAGGAGATGTCCTCTTCGGGCGCGGAATATCTGTCGGTGTATACTCCGTTTGAGAAAAACACATTGAGTGAGAAATACGACAGAGTTGATATTTTCAGGTCTAACGGTATCCTCTTTGCGCTTGGAGCAAATTATTCAAAAGGCTATTATGATATCATAGACCTGCCCTCAAATTCGACGGTCCAGAGAATAGAGTGCGCAGGTGAGGATTTTGCTAAGCTTTCTTTTGAAATAATCGACGAGAGATATCTCGTTTATGACGCTAAAAAGGAAAACGGCAGATTCCCGATAGTTATTCTTTCTCTCAAAAAGAATATAAACGATTTTTCTGACGCGGGAAGCAGGAAGATGATCGCACTGTATCGCAGCTCGACAGCCGTGACCAAGGGCTTTGATTACGCGAAGCTCAATTCGTTTGAGTTCGAAGCCGCATCGGACGGTAATTTTACAAGCTTTGACTCTCAAAGATATCTTTCTGTAAAGACATCGTCAACAGAATCGCTGTTTACCGTAAACAAAGATTACAGCCTTGTGCGCGTGGCGACCGTTTACGGTAAGATAAAGAACGTTATCGCAGACTGTTCCGATCCTAACGTGAAATATATCATAAGTGAAAATGATAAGGGATATCTTGGACTTTACGACATTGACGGAAATCAGTTGCTTTCGCATTATTATACCGACATACGCTTCGTTGACAAGGATAAGATAGGAGTCTCGAGAAACGGCGCTTACGGAGTACTCAGGTATTTTGACGGTAAAATATCGCAGCTCTTTGATTTCAAATATGTCGATATGAGTTATTTCGGAGAGGGAACTATTCTGCTTAAAGAGGCATCGGGAAACTCTATCTTATACAGGAATTTAAGACTTGCTCTTGACGAGGACGTTCTCGGAGGAAAGACCTTGATAAATTACGTAGAAGGACAGAACGGCTACGAGAGGCAGGCGGTAATAATTCTTGCCGCGGAGGATAAGCTCTATATAGACGAGATAGAGGGCTCGGCTCCCGTTGAGCTTGACAGCTTTTCTCCCCAAGAGAAAACTGAGACAAAAGTCCTTAACGACAGGGCAAAGCTCGTTTATTACTATAAGGACGGGGAGCTTGTCGGAAAGGACGTTGTATATCCTACGGTTTCCTTTGAGGACCAATTCTTAAATAACGACAGCTATATTTTCGATACCAAGGGAGAAGGAAATTGGTATTACGAATACGATACTTCCTCTCTGGGCAGTGCGCTCGCTAAAGAGGACCTCATTACCTCAAGCGAGAATTTCATAACGCTTTATCTTCACTAAAAATCAATAAACCCGACAGAAATTCTGTCGGGTTTATTGATTATATGACGACCGCGTATTTTTTTATCATTTGGCAGGGATGGTAGGAGCGCTTTGATATTCGAAGCCCCTCTTCGCCGCAGTCTTCCTCTCGGTTGATAAATCTACATTTTGGGTCGGTGGCAAATTCCTTTGCAAAGGAGTTCGTAAGCATAGGATATGCTCCCGCGAATGCGGTGTCTGCCTTTTCGGTATGGATTATCAAGGTGTCGTTTACTATCTCGCCGACCGAGATCCCTATAACGATATCTCCAAGTCTTAAAATGCCTCCGAGCTGATTATATGCACTCCAATTGTCAAACTGCTCGTAAAGCATGATCTCCTCTGTCGCGGAAACGGCGGTCTCTTTGCCTATGCCGTTAAAATATCTGTGGCAAAATTCCTTGGCAAGATGCGCATTTTCCTCGGTTATTACCTCAAAGCATGCCTCGGGATAAGATCTTTTGAATTTATTTATATGGTTTCTTTGTCCGTTATATCTTCTGCCCGCAAGGGTTATAATATCGTTTGCCACATAGAGATAGTCGTCCCAATCCTCTGAATACAGGGTGCGATTTACCTTGTATTTTTTCGTTACCTCGGAATATTCCTCCTCGGTAAGACAGCTCAGGCAAACATCTCCGCCCTCAATTTCTTTGAGCTGTGCTATGATCGCGTCGGGATCGTTCGAGATGGGATAGGAATAACATCTGGTGCTGCCCATATCGTCAAATCTTATCACGAGTCCGTCCTCACCAAGTGAGAAAAAGGTCTTATAATAATTTCGCCAAAAGACTATATTGCCTGCGGAATAATCGCATATCTTACCTGTATATTTATCAAGGGCATTTTGCAGAGCTTCTATATCACCGATCTCTGCTTTTTTGAAATTTAACATTCTTATCTTTTCCGAATCAACGCTCGGGCCTTTCTATTATCGTAGCTATCGCATTGTAGAATTTACATACGGTCAATAATTTTTCGTTGTACTCAAATATAAAGCAGGTACGCTTATCACCGTCGCTCTCAAACACCGCGAAGTATTTGTTCTGACAGTTTTCAGAGGAAAGAGCCTCGTAGCTTATCTCGGGCGCTAATCTTTGAAGCTTATCAAGATGCTTTTCGGTATAGGGCGCAATCGCGAGCATTTTGCTTATAGGTGTTTCGAATACAGTCTTGCGCTTTTTGTTTCCGTATATTTTAGAAAGAGTGACGATGCCCGAGGTGACCGATATCTCATAATCGAGATTCACGTATTTCCAGGTGAGCGACACAAGGGCAACGGTCATAAGAGGCACGACTGCAAAAAGAGGTACGAAGATAGTAAAGCTGACCACCAAAGCAAACGCTCCGAGAATAAAAGCTGTATAAAGAGAAATGAGAAGTATCTTTTTAAGGAGCAATTTTCCCTCGGTCTTTGGGTGAACTGTATATTCATAGGTCTGAAATTCATTCATAGCGGTATTTTCTCCAAAATAAATTTACTATATGAGTATATCACAAAGAAAGATTTTTTTCAAGGATATTTTTTTGAAACCTTCAATGCTTCTTGACATATTAAAGAAAATGTTGTATGATAGTATTTAATACAAGATAAAAAGGAGTAGCTTAAATGCATAGAGAAGAATTTGAGAAGCTTATAGCCGATGCTGTGCGCGACGCGGAGCTTAAAAGCTCGGACATACCCGCTATCGACCTTTACGTAGACCAGATAATCAATCTTCATACCGAAAAGCTCAAAGAGGGCTCGGAACGCTTTTTTGACCGTCAGCTTACAAAGACTATGATAAATAACTATGCCAAGGACAGAGTTATCACTCCCGTTAAGGGTAAAAAATATACAAAAGAGCAGATAATACAGATACTTACCGTATATACGCTCAAGGGGACTCTCTCAATTGGCGAGATAAAAAGAGTGCTTGACGGGGCTTACTCTATAGAGGGCTTTGACGGAGAGGCACTCAGGGAGCTTTACGACAGATATTACGCTACCAAGGAGCTCAACAGAGGATACAGCGCGCAGGTAGTAGGTGAGATGATCGAGAAGAACGGACTTGATATTGAAAAGGACGAGGATTTCCTCGTGGCACTCGGTAGTATAGTTTCACTCAGCGCATTTATGAAAAATATCGCTCAGGCTATGATAGACGCAAGATATCCCGAGCTTCCCGACGAGGACGAGAAGGATAAGAAGGACAAAGACAAAAAAGAAAAGGATAAAGATAAGGAAAAGGACAAAGCCAAGGATAAAGAAAAGAAGAAAAAGAAATCCGATGAGGAGAAAAAATCTTAATTGAACAAATAAAAAAGCGGGAGATCTCCCGCTTTTTTATTTGTTCAATTAAGATTTTTTCTCC
>JAZNES010000101.1:0-10218 GCA_045588755.1 Eubacteriales bacterium
AGAGCCGTGGCAGAGAAAGACAGTCAAATCTTGAAAACGCCTTTGAGGCACTTCTCGCGGCTATCTATATAGATGCGGGGAAGGACGGAAAGGCGGTAGTTCAGCGTTTCCTTTTGCCCTTCGTTGAGGCAGAGCTTGTCAAGATATCGAGTCAGGGACTTCACCGCGACTACAAGACCGACCTTCAGCAGCTCATACAGCAGGCAGAGGGCGATTATCTTGAATATGTCACGGTAGGAGAGAGCGGTCCCGATCACGCGAAGACCTTTGTGGTCGAGGCGAGAATGAACTCGAACGTCATAGGCAAGGGAAGCGGAAGGACCAAGCGTGAGGCAGAGCAGAACGCTGCCTGTGCGGCTCTTGAGCTTTTCGGAGAAAACTGATAATAGATAATAAGCAAAGGAATGGGGAGTTTTTTAACTCCCCAAACGGATTTTATGAGGCATATAAACATACCTGTATTTATACCGCATATGGGCTGTCCGAACAACTGCGTTTTCTGCAATCAGCGCTCTATTTCGGGGCACGGGGACTTCGATATAGCGACTGTCAGAGAGGAGATAGACAAAGCTCTTACGACGGTGACGTCTGAGGACGACTGCGAGATAGCCTTTTTCGGCGGCTCATTTACGGGAATAGACCGCGCTCTTATGGTCGAGCTTCTCGAGATAGCCGAGGAATACGTGAGGGACGGAAGGGTAAAAAGGATAAGACTTTCGACCCGTCCCGACTACATAGACGACAAGATACTCGATATTCTGTCGAGATATTCGGTGCGCACTATTGAGCTCGGGCTTCAAAGTATGTCAGACAAGGTGCTTCTTGCTTCAAAGAGAGGGCATAGCGCAAGTGAGGCCGAGAAAGCCTGCAGGGCGATAAAGGAAAGGGGATTTTCTCTTATCGGTCAGATGATGATAGGACTTCCCGAATCCGACGTCGAGAGCGAGGCATATACCGCAAGACGCATATGTGAGCTCGGCGCTGACGGTGCGAGGGTATATCCTACCGTCGTATTTTATGAAACCGAGCTCTGTGAGATGGCCAAGATGGGAATATATTCCCCTATAACCGATGACGAGGCAGCCCTTCGCACCGCAAAGGTGCTTGACGTATTCGACAGGGCAGGAGTACCCTGCATCAGAGTAGGACTTTGTGCCTCTGAAAATCTATCGGATGCTTCAAAGGTCTATGGAGGTGCTACCCACAGCTCGATAGGAGAGATGGCAATGAGCGAGCTTTACTTTGAGAGGATATGCGCCCGTATCGACAGCGAAAAAGAGCCTTCGTTTGAGGGCAAAACGCTCCTTGTTTACGTTGCCCGAGGCAATATTTCAAAGGCGGTGGGGCAAAAAAAGAAAAATAAAGACAGACTTTGTCAAAAATATGGCTTCAAGTGTGTAAAAATGCTTGAAAAAAATCATATTTCGGGTTATAATATATTATTAGAGTATTGTTGAATTTTGTCCGAAGGGAGAAAAAAACGTGTATCTGAAATCACTTGAACTTCAGGGCTTCAAGTCCTTCCCCGATAAGACCAAGCTGACCTTTGAGGGCGGCACTACCGTCATTGTCGGACCAAACGGAAGCGGAAAATCGAATATATCGGACGCTATGCGTTGGGTGCTGGGTGAGGTGTCCTCAAAGAGCATTCGAGGAACCAAGATGGAGGACATTATCTTCGGAGGTGCCGACACCCGCAGACCTATGGGATATGCCGAGGTATCGGTGACCTTTGACAACACGGGACTTGGCGCGCGGCTCGACTGCCCCTATGACGAGGTGACCGTCACAAGACGTTATTACCGCGCGGGAGAGAGCGAGTATTTTATACACCGCAGAGCCTCCCGCTTGGGCGACATCTATGAGCTCTTTATGAATACAGGTGTCGGACGTGACGGATATTCCATTATCGGACAGGGAAGAATTGCCGAGATAATATCGAAGAAGAGCGATGATAGACGTGATATCTTCGAGGACGCGTCGGGAATCGCAAAATACAGACACAAGAAGAGCGAGACCGAGAGAAAGCTTGCCTCAACAGAGGAAAATATGACGAGAATAAACGATATTTTCATCGAGGTAGAGGCGCAGGTCGGTCCTCTTGAAAAGGAATCGCAGAAGGCAAAGCGCGCTATCGAGCTTCTTGACGCGAAAAAAATGGTCGATGTTCAGCTTTGGCTTTACGATACCGACAAGCTTCGCACCGATATATCGAAGGCAGAGGAGCTTCTCGGTCATTCTAAATTTGATCTTGACAACGCAGAGGACTCTATAAAGAGCTTTGAGAAGCAGAACGAAAGGCTTTTCGAGGCGGCTCAGTCGAATAAGCAGACGTCTGAGGCGCTTCTCGGCGAGATCCGCGAGCAGACCGAGATAAATCATACTCTTGACAGCGAATACAGAGTCAGCGAAACGAATATATTACATACGACAGAGATGCTCGCGGCTGCCGAGGGAGCAGCGGCGTCAGCAGAAAAGTCGGTAAACGACGAGAATGAGTCGACAAGGTCGCAGCTTGCCAAAAATGACGAGCTTGAGGCGGCTCTCAGGGATAAAAAGGCTGAGCAGGAGGCGGCATCAGAGCTTCAGAAGGAGGCACTTGCCGCAGAGAAGGCTCTTGAATTCGATATAGCGAGAGCACTTGACGATATACACGTGCTCGAGTCGGAGTCGGTCGACATAAAGGCGCGTCTTTCGGTAATCGAAAAGGCCCGTGTTTCCGATACGGACAAGCATACGGCGATACTTGGTCAGATCTCGGATTATGAAAAGATATCCGAGGATATAAAGGGTGTTATTGCGCGCGCAGAGAGAAGCGTTGCAGATTATGAAAAGAGCGCATCGGAGTGCGAAGCACAGATACGCGGTATCGAGAGCGAGCTTGCGGATATTTACGCAAAGCGTCACGATGACAACGAAAATCTCACGGCAAAGAGGCTTGCCCGCGATTCGATAACACAGAGAATAGACACCATCAAGGCGATGGAGGAGCAGTTCGAGGGCTACTCGGGCAGCGTCCGCTTCGTTATGAAAAAATATGAGGACGGCGAGATAACCGACAGGCACGGAAACAGGTGCGGAAAGATATATGGCCCTCTCTCCCGTCTTATCTCGGTAGAGGATAAATACGTAAATGCCGTTGAAACGGCTCTTGCCGCAAATCTTCAACACATAGTCGTTGAGGACGAAAGAGTGGCAAAGGCGGCGATGTTTACCCTCAAAAAATCCGAGGCGGGCAGAGCGACCTTCTTCCCGCTGACTTCTATGAAGCCGCAGAGCGTTACTCCCGAAATGAAGGAGGCGGCGGGCTTTGAGGGATATATCGCAATTGCAGACGAGCTTGTCGTTTGCGATGAAAAATTTGACAACGTAATATCCTCCCTGCTTGGCAGAACTCTTATATTTGACAATATAGAGAACGCGACCGAGATGGCAAAGGCTCTTGGTTACAAGGTCAAGGCGGTAACGCTTGACGGACAGCAGATAAACGTCGGAGGCTCATTCTCGGGCGGCTCGCTCAAAAAGAACGGTAACATTCTCGGCAGAACTGCCGAAACCAAGCGTCTTTCGACTGAGCTTGAAAAGCTTGAGAAGGAAATATCCAAGGCAAGCACCGAGCTTTCCTCTCTTGAGAAAAAGATGAAAGAGCTTGAGGAGGATAAGGATTCGGCAGAGGAGAAGAAGAAGCTTATTCTTGTTCTTCAAGGCACTGAGAACTCAAAGCTTGAGCACCAGAGGGCAAAGCTTTCTGCAAATGAAACACTTATTGACAAGCTTCGTTCCGACTATGAGGAAATGCTTCTCGCCTATTCGAGATATGACGATGAGGCAGAGAGCTTTAACGTACGGATAAGAGAGATAGCGACTCAGATAGAGGAAATAAAGGCAGTCCGCGCCGCAAAGGACGTAGAGCGAAATGCGGCTCTTGACAGACGCGAGGCAGAGGACCGCCGTATGACAGAGATCTATATCAAGATAAGCGAGATAACTAAGGATATAGAAACGGGCAAGGCAATGCTTGATGCCACCGAGGCGAGAAGGCTTAAATTCCTTGAGGAGCTGGAGCTCCAAAAGGGTAGAATGAATGAGCTTTCGTGCAAGATCGAGGCCATCAGGGCAGAGCAGAGAGAAAACAGACAAAAGCTTGCCGAGGGCGAGAAAAAGCTTGCTGCGCTCAACGCAAAGCGCGCCGAGGTCGAGGAGGGCGGATATGAGTTCGAGAGAAAGCTGAACGACGTCAACACCAGAATGCGTGAGAAGATGTCGCAGAAGGAGCTTATCTTCCGTGAATACACCAAGTGCGAGAACAAGCTTGAAAATCTTCGCGCCGAGCAGGATAAGCTTGCCTCGAAGCTCTGGGACGATCACGAGATGACAAGAGCCGATGCTCTCTCTCTCGGATATGAGGCGCTTACCCCCGAGACAAGACACGAGGCGGCGGCAAAGCAGACCGAGTACCGTAACAAGCTCCGCGCTATCGGAAACGTTGACCTTGATGCTGTGAATAAGTACAAAGAGGTCAAGGAAAGATACGATTATATGAAGGCTCAGCTCGACGATCTCAATTCGTCAAGAGCCGACCTTATTGATATTATTTCGAAGCTTGAGGTCGAGATGAAGGAGGCATTCGTTGATACCTTTAATCTCATCAACGAGAACTTCAATGCTGTTTTTGCCGAATTGTTTGGCGGCGGCTCGGCAGAGCTCTCTCTGACCGATCCCGACAACGTGCTTGAAAGCGGAATAGAGATAAAGGCGGCGCCTCCCGGAAAGATAATCAAGAATATGGTGCAGCTTTCGGGCGGTGAGCAGGCATTTATCGCAATTGCGCTCTTTTTCGCTATTATAAAGGTAAATCCCACACCCTTCTGTATCCTTGACGAGATAGAAGCGGCTCTTGACGAGGTCAACGTTGCGAGATTTGCCGAGTATATCAAGCGATATTCCGACACGACTCAGTTCGTGCTCATAACCCACCGCAGAGGTACTATGGAGGCGGCAAACAGACTCTATGGAGTCACTATGCCTCAGAGAGGTATCTCAAAGGTGCTTGAGCTTAACATTGACGATATTTCAAAGAAAAAGGGAGAAGAATGGGATGGCATTTTTGGATAAGCTGAAAAGCGGACTTGCCAAAACTAAAAACGCAATTTTCGGTCAGGTCGACAATATGCTCAAGGCCTTCGTCAGAGTTGACGAGGACTTGCTTGAAGAGCTTGAGGAGCTGCTTATCTGCTCCGACGTAGGTGTCGGCGCGACCGAGGAGATAATAGAGGAGCTTCGTGAGCGCATAAAGGACGGCAGACTCAAGGAAAAGGAAGAGGTCACCTCGGCGCTCAAGGAGATCCTTACCGATATGATAGGCGACGGAGAGCCCTTGAAGCTCGATACGCCCCTTTCGGTAATTCTCGTTATAGGTGTAAACGGCGCGGGCAAGACCACCTCTATCGGTAAGATATCAAACAGACTTATAGCCTCGGGCAAAAAGGTCGTTGTTGCTGCTGCCGATACCTTCCGTGCCGCCGCTATCGATCAGCTTGCCGTATGGTGTGAGCGCTCGGGCGCTGATATAGTGAAGCAGTCGGAGGGCTCCGATCCCGCGGCTGTCGTATTTGACGCTATTGCCTATGCCAAGCGCAAGCAGGCTGATGTGCTTATAGTTGACACTGCGGGCAGACTTCACAATAAGGTCAACCTTATGAACGAGCTCGCAAAGATAAACAGAATAATCGACAGAGAGCTTTCGGGCGCGGCAAGAGAGAATCTTCTCGTGCTTGACGCTACAACGGGACAGAACGCCATTCTTCAGGCGAAGGAATTCAAAAATGCCGCAGAGATAACGGGACTTGTCCTCAACAAGCTCGACGGAACGGCAAAGGGCGGCATCGTTATCTCGATAAAGCGCGAGCTCGGTATTCCCGTTAAGTTTATAGGTGTTGGCGAGAAGATAGACGATATGCAGGAATTTTCTGCAGATGAGTTCGTTAGTGCTCTCTTTGACTGACGGAGGAGTTTTGTAGATGAAGATAGTTCTTGCTTCGAGAAATCAGAAAAAAATAAAGGAGCTCCGCGCTCTGCTCTCAGAGATGGGAGATATAGAGATACTCTCACTTGACGACGTCGGTATATACGGTGAGATAGAGGAAAACGGAGCGACCTTCGAGGAAAATGCCTTTATAAAGGCGAGTGCTGCGGCAAAAAGCGGCTATATAGGAGTCGGTGACGATTCGGGACTTATGGTCGATGCGCTTGGCGGAGAGCCCGGTGTATATTCCGCGAGATATGCGGGAGAGCACGGCGACGATGAGGCAAATAACAGAGTCCTTCTCCAAAAGCTTTCTGCAAAGAGCGACAGATGCGCAAAGTTCGTGTCGGTAGTTGCCTGCGTATTCCCCGAGGATACGACCAAGGGCCACTTTTTCAGAGGTGAGACGGAGGGTATCATCCTTGATGAATACAGGGGAGAGGGCGGCTTCGGCTACGATCCGCTTTTCTACGTCGAGGGTATGGAAAAGACCTATGCCGAGATGTCTGCAGACGAAAAGAATGCTATAAGCCACAGAGGAAAGGCTATGCGTATGCTTGCCGATTTCTTTGCAGAAAATCTTAAATAAAATAATATTCAAATTTTGATTTATCGAAATGTTTTCTTTGCGTAAAAAGGGGTCGTCGAGGCGCCGACCCCTACCGGTTATCTTTATTTTTTATGCGCTGGTAGGGGCTGGCGCCTCGACAGCCCGCAAATATAACGCAATCTATCTAACCTATAAATCCCAATTTGTTGTTCTTTTTGATAAATCAATTATCATCTGAAGAATAAAAATCCTTCTTTTTGGTTCTGAACAATAAGCTTTTAAGCGCTTTGGGCTTAAAGGGAACGAGAGGATAAAGATAGTGCCTTTTGCCGTTGACCGTCTTGTTGGTGCATATCAATATTATGACAGCTATTATTCCGCCAAGATAGCCCCACAGACCGAAAAAGCCGGTAAGGAGCAAAAGAAGCATTCGCATAAATTTGAAGGCGTAGCCAAGCTCATAGCTTCGCTGTGTGAAATTCGCTATGGCGACGAACGCCATATAGAGAATGACCTCGGGTATGAGCCACCCGATGCTTACCGCGAAATCGCCAAGGATAAGTCCTCCCACGACCGAGAGCGAGTTTGCAAGCATATCGGGAGTATTCATTGAGGCAAGACGCAGGGCATCTATGATGAATTCTGTTAGAAAAAGCTGTGCGATTATCGGTATCTTTGCCTGATTTTCGGGTAGTATAAACTCCAGAAAGCTCGGAGTAAGCTCGGGATCTTTTGTAAAAAGATACCACGTAGGAGTCAGAAAAAGTGTGAGAAAAAATACAACGTAGCGAAGTGTTTTTATATACGTTCCCGTAAGCGGCGGCAAATAATAATCGTTGGTTTCTTGCATAAAATCGAAGATGGAGGAGGGAAGTATCATAGCACCGGGGGAATTGTCAACGAGAATGAGTATACTTCCTTCGAGCAGCTGGGCTGCTGCGGTATCGGGGCGCTCGGTAGTCCTTATTTTCGGAAAAGGATTATACCAACGGCTTCTTATCAAGCATTCGGCAAGCGACTGCTCGCCCATAGAGAGAGAATAGGTCTTTATTGACTTGAGCTTCTTTTTTAGTGTGGCAAGATATGAGGCGTCTACCTTGTTTTGCATATAACAAAGCACTATATCGGTGCGCGAGCTTTTTCCTATCGAGAGATAGCTCATTGTAAGCGCTGTGTCTCTTATCCTTCTGCGGATAAGCGCGGTATTAAATACAAGGGTCTCAACGAATCCGTCCCTTGCTCCGTGTATCACTCTGTCGCCCTGCGGCTCGGAGGGATCGCGCGCGGGATAGCTTCTTGCGTCTACGATCAAGCCGTATTCGCCAAAGGTAGAGCCGAGAATTACAGCCGCGCCCGAAAGCGTCATATGGATAAGAGATTCCACCTTATCACAAGGCTCGCTCTCGATATGCGGAACGTTATTTATATTAAATTCAAATGCGCTCCCGGGCAGCTTCTTTAGGGAAAGAAAGTGCATCATGAGCTTTTGCATGACGCCGTCCTTTATAAAGCCGTCTACATAGTAAAAGGTAAGCTCGTCGTCTCCTATTTTTAGAGTCTTTTTTATAAGGTCAAAGCTCTCGTCTACTCGCAGTATTTTGTCGAGTTCTTTGACGTTTTCCTTATAATCGGGGGTAAGTCTTTGCATAATAGCTCCTTTTTTGGAATTTTAGTTTTATTATGCGCAAACCATCGAAAAAGAATTCACCCCGAGGCTATGCTCGGGGTGAAATTAGTTTATTTTTGATCATATCTTGAAAAACTCAGGCATTCCGTCCTTGTATTCGGGATAGCTTTCTCCTACCGTCAAGGGCTGAATGTATCTGCAGCACGCATCGGTAACTCCGTTTTCCTCAGCGTTGATAAATTCCCTCGGAACGAGCTTGACCTGATTTGCTATCTTGGATACGTCGTAGTGCTCCGCCTCGACGCTGTAAACGTCGCCCTCGGCACGCTTGAAGGTCATCATCTGGCAGGTAACGCCCTCTGTCGCAGCGTTTACTGCCGCGCGTCCTATCATTACAGACTCGTCTATATCGGTCTTTGAAGCAAGGTGAGCCGCGCATCTCTGGGGAAGGTTGAGCTCTATTGAGCGGACCTTACAGCCGATCTTTTCCTTTACAAGACGCTCAAGAGCCTTTGCTGTACCGGCGAGGTAGGCGTGACCGAAGATGTCAACAGCTCCGCTTTGTGCAGATGCACCAACGTAGGTTCCGTCAGCATAACGGATACCCTCGGATACGGCGATTACTACGTTCGGGTGACGCTCAAGTGCTTTCTTTACGTCAGCGAGGAACTTATCGTTGTCGAAGTTTACCTCGGGGAGATAAACGTAATCGGGAGTGTCCTTGCCCTTTATCTGACCGATGGCAGAAGCGGCGGTGAGCCAGCCTGCGTCACGTCCCATTATCTCAACTATGGTAACTGCGTTTACGGTATAGACCGCGCAGTCTCGGATTATTTCCTGCATAACGGTTGAAATGAACTTTGCCGCAGAGCCAAAGCCGGGGGTGTGGTCGGTAACGACAAGGTCGTTATCGATAGTTTTCGGTACGCCCATAACGCAAAGCTCATATCCGCAAGAGCGCGAATATTCGGAAAGCTTTGCGACGGTATCCATAGAATCGTTACCGCCTATATAGAAGAAATATCTGATATCGTATTTCTTGAATATCTCTATGAGATTAGCGTAAAAATCGGCATTTCCGTCAACTGCGGGGAGCTTCTTTCTGCAAGAGCCGAGCGCCGCGGCGGGTGTGCGCTCAAGCGTAGTTATTGCGTGCTCATTCCCGTCGAATATTTTATTAAGGTCAACGAGGTCCTCGCGGAGCAAGCCCTCTATTCCGTTGCGCATTCCGTAAAGAGTTTTTATTGCGTCCTTTCTTTCAAGCGCGCCTCTTATAACTCCCGCAAGAGTTGCGTTTATCGCGGCGGTAGGTCCGCCCGACTGTCCTACGACTGCATTTCCTATAAGCATTTTTTATCCTCCAAGTGCTTTTTTTATAACTTACCCACTAATTATAGCACACAAACCTCTCCTGCGCAAGTTATTTTCATAATAATTTACTTATTTTCATAATATCATTAAGGAACAAACATGAAAGGGGAAAAATATGCTCGGTAATTTTATTTCGGCGTTTTTGAATCTGGTACATATGGTTCTCGGTATCGGGACACCGCAAAAATTTCCTCCACCCTTACCTGCGGCAGAGGAGAGGGCGTGCTTTGCGCGACTTATTGAATACAAGGACGAGGAATCAAGACAAAAGCTCATACTTCACAATCTTCGCCTTGTTTCCCATATAGTCAGAAAATACTATGCCTCAAGCGAAAATCAAGAGGACTTGGTGTCTGTCGGAACTATAGGACTCGTCAAGGCGATCGATTCTTTCTCAATGGCAAACGGTGCGAGATTTGCCACCTATGCCGCCAAATGTATTCAAAACGAGATACTTATGTATTTTCGTTCTCAGAAAAAGCTCTCTGCCGAGGTCTCTCTCAACGAGACGATAGACGTTGACAGAGACGGCAATCCGCTTACCTATATAGACGTGGTCTGCTGTGAGGACAATATAGAGGCAGAGGTCGAACGGCGGCTTCGAACGCAAAAGGCGCTTCGCCTCGTAAAGAATCAGCTCAATAC
>JAZNES010000102.1:0-3204 GCA_045588755.1 Eubacteriales bacterium
ATCGTTGACAATATGATGCTTCGAAGCTACCACAAGGGACACTCTATCTTCCTTGAAAGAAGATCTCCGAAGGAACTTGCACTCAACGTAATAAACGACCTCGCAGTCGTTACTCCAAACGAAAATACTGCGGTCAGACGTCTTTCGGGAGGTAATATCCAAAAGGTCCTCGTCGGAAGAGAAATCGCCGCCGCTCCCACCGTACTTATGGCAGCATATCCCGTCAGAGGCCTCGACATAGGCTCTTCGCACGCCATCTATAACCTGCTCAATGAGCAGAAGAAAAACGGAGTTGCCGTTATTTTTGTCGGCGAAGACCTCGACGTTCTCGTTGAGCTTTGCGACAGAATTATGGTTATCGGCTCCGGCTGCGTCACCGGTATCGTTGACGGCCGAACTGCTACCAAAGAAGAAATCGGTTTACTTATGACTAAAACAAGAGAGGAGATGGCGAAATGACAACAAAAAGATTTTCACTTCACCTCGTAAAGCGCGCTCCTCTTCCTTGGTATAAAAGCGTTGCGGTACGTGCAATCGCCATATTTGCCGCATTGATTGTTTCGGGAGTTCTTATTATGCTCCTGACGGACAAAAATCCTATTGATTTTTATTCTTCAATGGTAAAGGGCGCATTCGGAAGCAGCTTGCGTATTTGGAGCCTTTTACAAAACATAGCTATCCTTCTTTGTATTTCACTCGCGGTAACACCTGCGTTCAAAATGCGATTTTGGAACTGCGGCGCCGAAGGACAGGTGCTTATCGGCGGTCTTGCAACGGTTGCAGTTATGATGTTCCTCGGCGATAAGGTCCCTACACCCTTACTTCTGGTAATTATGGTTGCCGCTTCCGTTCTCGCAGGCATCATATGGGCTATTTTACCTGCTGTCTGCAAGGCTTTTTGGAACACGAATGAAACGCTTTTCACGCTTATGATGAACTACGTAGCTATCCAGCTGGTAGCCTTCTTCCTGAAGACCTTTGTAAAGAATGGCTCAGGTGTTCTGACTCCCATGCCGGAGCACGGGCTTCCCGTTATCGGCGGCAAGGCGTATCTTTTGAACATTATAATCGTCGCAGTACTCACCGTGCTCGTCTTTATCTACCTTAAGTACACAAAACATGGTTACGAGATCTCGGTCGTCGGCGAAAGTGAAAACACCGCAAGATATATCGGTATCAACGTAAAGAAGGTTATTATGCGCACCCTCGTCGTTTCGGGCGCTCTTTGCGGTATAGCGGGTCTCTTGCTCGTCGGCGGAACGAACCACACTATCAGCACCACCACCGTTGACGGAAGAGGCTTTACCGCCATAATGGTCTCTTGGCTTGCAAAGTTCAATCCTATCTTTATGGTGCTTACCACCTTCCTGATAGTCTTCCTTGACAGAGGTGCAAGTCAGGTCTCCACCGATTTCCGTATTCCAAGCGCTATCTCGGATATAGTTACCGGCATCATCCTCTTTTTCATCATCGGATGCGAATTCTTCCTTCACTATAAGCTTGTGTTCTCTAAGAACGGAAAGGAGAATGCATAATGATAGCATTTATTGTCAGCGCCATCCGTCTTGGTATGACCTTCCTTTTCGGAGCGACGGGTGAAGCAATAACCGAAAAATCAGGTCATCTTAATCTCGGTATCCCCGGCGTTATGTGCGTCGGCGCATCCTGCGGCTGCTTTGCCGAATACCTCTATCTTTCCGCAGTCGGCAGAAACGTTATCCCCTTCCTCGCAATACTTATCCCCGTGCTTGCCACCCTTCTCGGCGGCGCTCTTATGGGACTTATCTATTCCTTCCTGACGGTTTCCCTCCGTGCAAACCAGAACGTTACCGGTCTTGCACTGACCACCTTCGGCGTGGGACTTTCCGACTATATGATAAACAAGACCGGCGCTATCTACAGCAAGGGCACACGTTATTTCACCTCCTCTCTTCCCTTTGCGGATGACCTGGGCGCCTTCGGAAAGATATTCTTCTCTCACGGTATTCTCATCTATCTTGCAATAATAATAGCTCTTATCTCCTCATATGTACTGACTAAAACAAGAGTCGGACTTAACCTTCGCTCGGTAGGCGAGGATCCTGCGGCGGCTGACGCGGCGGGAATAAACGTTGCAAGATACAGAT
The DNA here is from genome assembly GCA_045588755.1 of Eubacteriales bacterium. Taxonomy (GTDB): domain Bacteria; phylum Bacillota; class Clostridia; order Oscillospirales; family CAG-272; genus HGM12713. Next base: position 2,127 of record JAZNES010000102.1, read on the forward strand.
ACGGCGCAACCTGCATCGGCTGCGCTATTGCAGGACTCGGCGGTCTTTCCTTCATTATGGACTACCTCCACGGAAACTGGGAATACTGCATCGACGCTCTCGGCTGGCTTGCCATCGCACTCGTCATCTTCACCGTATGGAAGCCCAACCTTGCGATCCCCGGCTCGATAGTCTTCGGAGCGCTCTATATTGCAAGCTCCTACATCACGGGCGTCAGCTTCGCACACAAGGAGCTCTTTAAGATGCTCCCCTACGTGGTTACCATCATCGTTCTCATCTTCACTAGCATACGCAATAAGAAAGAGAACCAGCCTCCCGCAAACCTCGGTCTCAACTACTTCCGCGAGGAAAGATAAAAGGCAGGGTAAGTACAACGGCTTACGGATGAAGCATCATAAGTAAGCCCACGCTTTAGCAAACCCCTTTTGAAAAGCAGTATATTTCTTAAACAGGCACTCACCGAGTGCCTGTTTTGTTGTAATTTCCTTATTATTTGTTTGCAAAGAATTTTTCTTCGGAAAATATTGTAATCCATAAAAAAGAGTGTTATACTATAGGCGCGACACAACTTAATATGTGACCTGCACGAGAGAAGTGTTTTTATTTTGGTAAAAACACATTCTCTATTTTGGCTTCTCTCGTTGTTGGTCAAAAGTTGTGTCGCAGCAATCGGAGTTATGTGTTTTTCGGTGCGTAGCTTCGGCTGCGCACTTTTTTGTTTTAAGGAGGAAATGAAATGAAGAAAATATTATCTATCGTGCTGGTTCTGATGCTGATGCTCCCCCTTCTCCCGCAAGGGATGATATCGCTCAGCACAAGCGCCTCATTCTACGGTGCGCTCGAGTACGAAATCATCGGCGCGGAGATTACAATCACGGGCTGCGACGACTCTGCTTCGGATGTTATCATTCCTTCAATTATCGAAGGCTATTCCGTCACGAGCGTCAGCGATTGGGCTTTTTCCTCCTGCGATAGCTTAACAAGTATCGAGATACCTGAAGGTGTCACGAGCATCGGTGATGAGGCGTTTTACTATTGTGACCTCCTAACGAGTATCGAACTACCCGATAGTCTTACG
>JAZNES010000103.1:0-2044 GCA_045588755.1 Eubacteriales bacterium
ACTTGCGGATAGTATAATGATATTGATAATATGGCGCTTCCCCAAAATAAATATTAAAGAGGAAATGACAATGAAAAAAGAAAAGAAACTTGATGCAAACGGACATCGCAAATTTGGTATTCGCGACAAGATTGCATATGCAGCCGGCGACCTCGGTTGTAATATGAGCTTCTCGCTTAAAGGTACCGTCCAAACGTTCTGGCTCGTATTTATGATGCTCGAAACAGGACTTCTCTCCGCACTTCTTCTCATCGTTCAGATATGGGATGCTGTCAACGACCCGCTTATCGGTTCACTTATCGATAGCGACAGAAGAAAATACAAGCTGGGCAAATTCAAGACCTATATTCTCATTGGTGCTTGCGGACTTCTCGTCGGCGGCGCTGCTGTATTTCTTCCCATACCGACTGCTCCCGTAGTAGTCAAGGCAATACCCTTTGTTGCAGGCTATCTCGTTTGGGACGCATCCTACACAATAGCAAACGTACCTTACGGCTCGATGCTTTCGGTCGTTACTGACGACGTCGGCGAAAGAGCACAGCTTTCTACCTGGAGATCTATCGGATCTATGGTAGGAAATCTTCTTCCCGGCATTATTCTTCCTATGCTCATTTGGAAAAAGGTTACTTATGACGGAACTACGTCTTTCCTTAACAAAATCGAAATTCCCGAAGGCTCTGAGGAGCTTTTCAGCCCCGATAAATTCCACGCAAACCCTGTAACAGGCGAAGCATATGCAAAAGGCGACGCAGTTTTGAGTCCGCTTACAGGAAAACAGCTTGAGGTCCTTCTTGGCGAAAGAGTTTTCTGGGCGGCGCTGATCATGGGTGTTATCGGATTTATTGCGTTTATACTTATGTTAAAGCTTATTACCGTCCGCGTTGACGAAAACACGGTCAAGACAAACGAATCTGTCGGAAAATTCAACGTTGTAAAGGCATTCGGTAAATTTATGAGAAACCGCCCCGCAGTTGGTGCTACGCTTGCCGCTATGGGTATGTTCCTCGGTATGAATTCCGCAACTACGGCAAATACTATTATGTTTGCAACCTATTTCAACAAAGCGTCTATGTCCGGTCTTATCCAGATGATAGGCTTCCTTCCTATGTTCATCTTTATCCCCTTTATTACCAAAATCGTTAAGAAATACGGTAAAAAGGAAGCCTCTGTTTTCGGAACTGTCGTTTCGCTCGTAGGCGGAGCAGTTATGCTTGTATTCCCGACCATCAAAAATGTTGATACAGCTCTTATCGTTTATCTAATAGGTCTTGTTATATTCGGTGTGGGCATGGGCGTTTACACCTGCGTATCATGGGCTATGATGGGCGATGCTATTGACTATAACGAATGGAAATTCGGTACACGCGAGGAAGGTACGGTTTATTCGCTCCATTCCTTCTTCCGTAAGCTTGCTCAAGGCGTAGGTGCTTCTATGGTGCTTCTTATTATGGGTGCACTCGGATACGTTTCCAAGTACGGAACTATCGGACAGACAGCTGAGACAGCTCATAATATGTGCTGGCTCGTTGCAGGACTCTATATGTTCAGCGCAGTGCTTCAGTTCATCGGTCTTGCTCTTATTTACAATCTCGATAGGAAGACTCTTGACAAGATGAATGCAGAGCTCGCAGAGCGCCACGCAAATAAAGAAGACTAATAATTATTATATTTACGGCGTCCGACAATAAACGTCGGATGCCGTATTTAAATATGTAGATATTTATAAGGAGAACCCAAATGAGAAACATTTTAAATCTTAATGAAAATTGGCTTTTTGTCAAAGACACCGCAGATATAAACGCCGGAAACGGTGAGCAGATAAACATTCCTCACTCGTGGAATGCGCTTGACGGTCAGGACGGAGGAAACGATTACTTCCGCGGCTCATGCCTTTATACTAAAACTCTCAGCAAGGCTGAGCTTCCCGCAGCTGACCTTTACTACCTTGAGTTCAGAGGTGCAAACTCCTCAGCTGACGTTTACGTCAACGGTGAAAAGCTTGCTCACCATGACGGAGGCTATTCCACGTGGAGAGTAAACATAA
>JAZNES010000104.1:0-2291 GCA_045588755.1 Eubacteriales bacterium
CTTCAAGACAGCGGCTTCGCTCGCATATAAGAAGTGTCTTGAGCAGGCAGCTCCCGTTCTTCTCGAGCCCGTCGGAGATCTTGATATAACTATTCCCGACGCTCTCGTTGGTGACGTAATGGGCGACCTTAACAAGCGCCGCGGTGCAGTAATGGGAATGGATCCCGCTCACAGAAGAGGATTTACCACCATTCACGCTATCGCTCCTAAGGCAGAGATCGCTGATTATCCTATCGCTCTTCGCGCTATGTCGCAGGGCCGTGGCTGGTTTGAATACAAGGTTACCGGATACGATACCGTCCCCGGAAACATTGCAGCAAAGATAGTTGAGGCTTATAAGAATTCTCAGAACTAATCAAAAATACAAATGCCGTTGCGTTTTTACGCAACGGCGTTTTTTATTCAGTTAAAAAAGAGTGTCATAGCATTCTGATAGGTCAGCTCTGCCGCCTCTTCCTTGGATATTCCCTTCACTCTTGCAAGAGCCTCGGCAGTGTATTCCATAAGGCCAGAATGGTTGAGCTTACCTCTGAAGGGGTGAGGCGCAAGATAAGGCGCATCGGTTTCTATAAGTATTCTGTCATTTGGGACAGAAGCCGCAACCTCTACGACACGCGCCGCATTTTTGAAGGTAAGAACACCCGAAAATGAAATGTACCAGCCTCGCTTGACAAGCTCGCGAGCCATCTCGGCACTTCCGCTGTAGCTATGAAATACGCCCTTTACGTCGGGGTGCTTGAGTATCATATCAAAGCAAGGCCCGTGAGCATCTCTGTCGTGTATAACAACGGGCAACCCAAGCTCTTTTGCGAGAATCATCTGCTTATCAAAATATATCTCCTGCAGTTCTCTGTCAAAGCCCTCATAGTGAAAATCAAAGCCTATCTCGCCGATAGCTACTACCTTCGATTCGGGCTTGCTTTTCTCCTCTACAATAAGCTCTCTGAGCTCGGCGATCTCCTCGTCGGGCGTTTTTTTGCAGTAGGAAACGTCTTCGGGATGTATTCCAAACGCGACGTACATTCCGCTGTATTTTCTTGCTTGTTCAAGACATATTCTGTTGTTTTTATTATTGGTGCCCACGTTGATAACCCTCTTGACATCCTTGCCAAAGACCTCGCGAGTGAGTATCTCGTCGGCAGTTCCGTCAAATCGGTCATCAAAATAATGGGCGTGGGAATCAAACAGCCTCAAAATAATTACCTCTTAAAATTCTTTTTTCAAGCTTCTTTTGAAAAGAGCGCCAAGGGTATCATTGAAATTCTTATCATCATACAGCACCTCATAAACGGCATTGCATATCGGAAGATCAACCTTGTATTTTTCAGCGAGCTGAACGATCGCCTTCACTGTGTAATATCCTTCGGCAAGGGCATCAAACTTTTCTCCCTTGACGAAGGCTTCGCCGAACGCTCTGTTGTGACTGTATTTTGAAAATACAGTTGCCTCATAGTCCCCAAGATGACAAAGTCCGTAAGCCGAAAGTCCGCTTCCGCCCATAGCCTCTATAAGACGCGCTATCTCACGTGTTCCTCTTGACATAAGCGCACCTTTGAGTGTTCCGAGTCCAAGCCCGTCAAGAAATCCCGCAGCTATTCCTATAACGTTTTTAGCCGCCGCGCCTATCTCGTTTCCGAGAAGATCAGTGCCGTAATAAAATCTTATAAGGTCGCTTGAAAATTCGTCCACCAACAATGCTTTTACGTCCTCGTGGCGACTGTCTATCACCATGCAGTTAGGCACTCCGTTATAAAATTCTTGAACGTGTCCGGGACCGAGCCATACTGCGACCTTTACCCGATCTCCCAAGCATTCCTCAGTTATCTCGGAAAGGCGCTTGGTAGTACCTATCTCAATACCCTTCATACAAAGGACAACTATCTTATCGTTTATACCTGTTTTCGCAAGCTCACAAAGAAATCCTCTGAGAGCCTGAGATGCAATAGACACGATTACAACGTCACAATCGGCAAGAATATTCAAATCAGTAGAAAGTATTATGCTCTCGGGCAAGGTCAAAAGATCGTTTCTTCTTCTCTGCATAAAGGACTGCATATGCTTTGACGATGCTCGACCGTAAAGTGAAACGCTATGCCCTTGTCTGTCAAGATACCACGCTATGAGAGAGCCCCAGCGTCCGCATCCCGCAACACCTATCTTCATATTTTTCTCCATTCGTAATATTACGAAATTTTATCTGACTCTCTCTCCAAGAGGAGTGTCGTCAGCAAGAAATACCACCCTGACGTTTTCCTCTCCGCTTGCGAGTATCATACCAAGTCGGATCGTAG
>JAZNES010000105.1:0-2815 GCA_045588755.1 Eubacteriales bacterium
CGTCACAAAAACTTTTACCAAATTGGTAAAAGTTTTTTGAAGGGGGTGCGGGGGAAAGCTTTTTTTCAAAAAAGTTTCCCCCGCATAAAACCAAACACTTCGATAAATCAAAATTTGAAAATATCAATAAGATCAAAAGCAAAGAGGAATAAATTTTATGAAAACACTTGACGAAATAAGAGAAATATTCAAAAAAGACCGCTTTGCCACCGAAAACGGCGCAACAATAGACGAGGTAAAAGAAGGATATGCCAGATGCAGTCTTGAGATAAGCGAAAGGCATCTCAATGCAGGCAATTTTCTTATGGGAGGCGTTCCCTTTATGCTCGCTGACTTTGCCTTTGCCGTCGCCGTAAATTCCGAAAAGCTCGGAACTGTATCGCTCTCCTCAACGATAAACTTCCTCGGTATTGCAAAGGGTAAAAAGATAATCGCCGAGGCGAGATGCGAAAAGGACGGACGCTCGACCTGCCTTTACACAGTTAAAGTATCCGACGAGCTTGGTAATGATGTTGCGAACGTTTCTATGACGGGATTTCATGTGTGCTGATATGACACTTGAACGACTCAATGCCGAGCTTGCCTCACTCGGCGAAAACTATAAAACGGCGGATCTTGACCGCCTTAATAAGAGGCTTATAAAGCAAAAGGCAGACGTCGCCTTTCTCGGAGAGCTTTTGCCAAAGGAGGGTAGATACCACCGCACATATTTTCAGGTATCTCTCGGTCAGCTTCCCTCAATTAAAGAAAAGCTTGAATTTATCGAAAAGAACTTTGATAAGCTCAATGATTGGTGGCACGTCGACCAGCTCTCGCAGTTTGTCGATAAGGAGCTGACTCTTGATATCGCCTTAAAAAAGGCAACGGAATATATAAAGCACGAAAATCCTTTTGCGAGAAGATGGGGCTTCGTTATGTTTATGCCCTCTCTCGTTAAGGAGGAAAGAGCTTTTGAGAGCATCGTACCCCTCTTTTACGACGACAGCGAATATTACGTCGCTATGGCACAGGCTTGGCTGATCTCTTATCTTGCGGTATATTTTCCCGACAAAACGCTTGAGTATCTTAAAAGCAAGCCTCTTGAATACAATATAGTAGGAAAGGCTATACAGAAGACCTGCGATTCCTTCCGCGTCGATGACGCGACCAAGGAACGCTTCAAGGCTGTAAGAAGCCTTTATAAATAAGGAGAAAAAAATGACACCTCAGATATTTTTAACTATAATGATACCCTTTGTTGGAACGGCACTCGGCGCGTCCCTTGTGCTCTTTATGAAAAACGGAATGTCGCATACCCTGCATAAGATCCTTTCTGGCTTTGCGGGAGGAGTAATGGTCGCGGCGTCTGTCTGGAGCCTGCTCATTCCCTCGATGAGCTACTCCGAGGGAATGGGAAAGCTCGCATTTATCCCTGCGGTAGCGGGATTTTTGCTCGGTATCTTCTTCCTTCTCGCGCTTGACCATATAATTCCCCACCTACATAACGGAGGCTCTGACGCCGAAGGCCCGAAGAGCAGCTTCAGCCGTTCGGCAATGATGGTCTTTGCCGTGGCTCTGCACAATATCCCCGAAGGAATGGCTGTCGGTATCGTCTTTGCGGGACTTATCTCGGGAGATACCCATATATCGCTTGCGGGTGCTGTCAGCCTCTCGATAGGAATAGCTATACAGAATTTTCCCGAGGGTGCTATCGTCTCAATGCCCCTTAAAGCCGAAGGCACGAAAAAATCAAAAGCCCTCGGCCTTGGCGTGCTCTCGGGAATAGTCGAGCCCCTGGGCGCATTCCTGACTATCCTTGCCGCGCCCATCATAATGCCCGTTCTTCCCTATCTTCTGAGCTTTGCGGCGGGTGCTATGATATACGTCGTAGTCGAGGACCTCATACCCGAAATGTCACAGGGCAAGCACTCGAATATCGGAACTATCGCCTTCTCTCTCGGATTTTCTGTAATGATGATACTTGATGTGGCACTTGCCTGAGTGAAAGGATCTACATATGGATTATAAAAAATTCATCAGAATAACTCTGTGTGTCCTTCTTATTGCCGCCATCGTCGGCTCGGCACTCGTCACGGCGCTAAGTCTGCACGTGTCGCGTGTCGGCTCTCGCAATATAATCACACAAGAAGAAGCCCTCGCGCTTGAGGACGTCGACTGCATTCTCGTGCTTGGCTGTCTTGTAAGAAGCGACGGAAGCCCGAGCGATATGCTCTATGACAGAGTCAAAGGTGGAGTCGAGCTCTATCTTGACGGAGCAGCGGGCAAGATAATTATGAGCGGTGACCACGGCAGAGAGAATTACGACGAGGTCGGCGTTATGAAGAAGCTCGCCACAGATGCGGGAATTCCCTCCTCTGACGTATTTATGGACCACGCGGGATTTTCTACATATGAGAGCATATATAGAGCCCGTGAGATATTCGGCGTCAAAAAAATGATAATAGTTACGCAGGAATATCACCTTAAAAGAGCACTTTATGTCGCCGAGTCCCTCGGAATAGAGGCGTATGGCTTTGCCTCGGATTACAGACAGTACCGCGGACAGATAAAGCGCGACGTCCGCGAATTTCTGGCAAGAGCAAAGGATTATACCTTCGCGGTATTCAAGCCCCAGCCGACCTACCTCGGCGATGCTATCCCCGTCAGCGGCAACGGCGACGTTACGAATGATAATTAAATAAATTGGGATTTATAGGTGTGTAATAAATTTTAAGGAAATGTAATTTTTAGGCTCCCTCTGGGAGGGAGCTGGCGCCGGAGGCGACTGAAGGAGAACACGTTACAATGAAGCAAATTCAGGCTCAACGTCACGCAG
>JAZNES010000106.1:0-2363 GCA_045588755.1 Eubacteriales bacterium
GCTTATAACGAGGCACTTGAGGCTGCAAAGCAAAGTACAGAGGAATAATTTTCGTACAGAAAGAGCCGCAGGAGGACCGTATTCCTGCGGCTCTTTTCTATGTCATTGGCTGCTGTTTGTAAAAACTGTTGACTTTTTACGAATAAGAATATATAATATTATGAGGAGTTCTTATAAGCTTTGCTTATACTCGTCTAAAATTATGATGTCAGAGATAGGAGTCTTCTATGGAAAGAAATCTTCTCAAAATAATCGAATCAAAAATGCCTACCTTTTCAAAGGGACAAAAGCTTATAGCAAAATACGTCCTTGATAACTATGACAAGGCTGCATATATGACTGCTTCAAGACTCGGAGAGATAGTTAACGTTTCGGGCTCTACCGTCGTTCGCTTTGCCGACGAGCTCGGCTTTGAGGGATATCCCGAATTCCAGCAGTCACTAAGAGAGATAGTAAGGACAAGACTTACCTCTTTCCAGAGAATAGAGGTCACCAACAACCTTATCGGTGACTCAGACGTACTCACCAAGGTGCTTGAATCGGATACAGAAAAGATACGCCGTACTCTTGAGGGAATAGACAGAGAAGTCTTTGAGAGAGCCATACAGAGTATAGTCGGAGCTAAAAGAATATATATAATCGGAGTTCGTTCCTCGTCATATCTTGCAGGATTTTTGAATTACAATCTCAGAATGATATTTGACAACGTTTCTCTCGTTCAGACTACTTCGGGAAGTGAGCTTTTCGAGGAGATAATGAATATCGGGGCGGACGACGTGATGATAGCGATAAGCTTCCCGAGATATTCAAAGAGAATAATAAACGCGGTAGATTACGCTAAGAGCGCGGGAGCTCACGTAATATCGGTGACCGACAGTGAGATATCTCCTATTGCCGCGCCTGCCGATGAGCTTCTCTTGGCTCAGAGCGATATGGTCTCCTTCGTTGACTCGCTCGTTGCTCCTATGAGTATTATAAATGCTATAATCGCCGCGCTTGCCCGTACCAAGCAGGAGGAGCTTACGGTAAGACTTCACCAGCTTGAAAAAATATGGGACGAATATGACGTATATGACAAAAACCAAGGATAATTGCTCTGTCGTCGTCATCGGCGGAGGCGCTGCGGGAATGATGGCGGCAATCACTGCAGCAAATGCGGGTGCTGACGTCGTTATACTTGAAGCAATGGAGCGTTGCGGAAGAAAGCTGAGAATAACGGGAAAGGGAAGATGCAATCTCACAAACGACTCGGAAAACGAGGAGCTTATGAGAAACGTCACGACTAATCCCAAGTTCCTCTACTCTGCCTTCAACAGATTTTCAAGCAAGGACGTTCGCGATTTTTTTGAAAATGAGGGCGTTCCGCTTAAGGTCGAGAGGGGAAAGCGCGTTTTTCCTGTTTCGGACAAGGCTACCGATATAGTTGACGCTCTGGTGTCCTGCTGTAAGAGAAGCGGAGTGAGAATAGTCTTTGACAAGGCGGAATCTCTTGAAATAAATGGGGGCGCAATAGGCGCTGTCATCGGACGCAAGGGCAGATACGAATGCGCTTCGGCTATAATCTGTACGGGAGGAATTTCCTATCCTCAGACGGGCTCGGACGGCTCGGGATTTTCTCTTGCAAAAATTGCGGGACACAGCGTTACACAGCTCGTTCCGTCACTTGTTCCTCTTACCTCGTCTGACGGAGATTGCAAAAGAATGCAGGGGCTATCCCTCAAAAACGTTTTACTCAAAATAAGGGATACTCAAAATAACAAGGTGATATTTGAGGATTTCGGCGAGATGATGTTTACTCATTTCGGACTTACGGGACCTTTGGTTTTATCCGCATCGGCCCATATAAGAGATATACAAAGCAAAAAATACACGGCCGAGATAGACCTCAAGCCTGCGCTCGACGAGAAAAAGCTTGACGCACGTCTGCTCTCGGATTTTTCTAAATACGCAAACAAGGATTTTGAGAATGCGCTCGGCGACCTTTTACCCTCGAAGATGATAGACGTGGTCGTATCGAGAAGCGGTATAGACCCGAGAAAAAAGGTCAATTCGATAACGAAGCAGGAAAGAGAGAAGCTTCTCTTGGTCCTTAAATGCTTTTCGGTCTCACTCAAGGGATTCAGACCTATATCCGAGGCTATCGTTACAAAAGGCGGCGTTGACGTAAGGGAGGTAAATCCCAAGACGATGGAATCGAAGCTCTGCCGAGGACTTTATTTTGCCGGAGAGGTCCTTGACGTTGACGCATATACCGGCGGATTTAATTTACAGATAGCGTTTTCAACGGGTGTGCTTGCCGGAGAGAACGCGGCATATAACTCACTTTGAAAGGAAATTTCAGAATATGATAAAGATAGCGATCG
>JAZNES010000107.1:0-4233 GCA_045588755.1 Eubacteriales bacterium
CTCTGGACTTTTTAAGGTCTAAATGCTAACACTACATGCGTTTTTCTCGCATAAGATTTCGCATATACTCAGTGCGTTTTGTGGCTGAGCAACTGTCGCAATATTTCTGTCGGTTGCTTCTCGGTGCGAAGTGTTTTCCGCATACTGCACACCTCTTTGCATCCTTTAAGCACAGCTCTGCGTGAAGGCTTTCATCTTGTGGAAGCACTGCACGCAGAAAATAATTGCAGTAGATATACTGCTGACTTATAAGCTGCACACATACATCGTCAAGTAAAATACAGCTTCCGTCTACGCAGTTACAGCACTCTTCACGTATGAGCTTGTGAACCTTTCTTGACTGGTTGTAATCCAACTTCACCATATCTAATTACACTCTGTCGTATCTCGTTTGCTCGTCGAGCCATTCGAGAAGTCTGTCACGGGGAATAATCGTTCTGCCTTGGACGAGCTTAAGCTTCGGGAAGTTATCTTCTCTGACAAGCTCATAAGCACTTGCACGGGAAATTCCGAGCAGATTCGCAACGTCCATCACTGTGAGGAACATAGGCATCTCATCCTTGTTTTTATACATTGACTGCTTCACTCTGTTTTTCTCCTTTCTTTCGTTCTTGTTTTTTATCGAATTTAGCAAGAGCTTCGTTCATCATAAGACGCGCATTGGCTCTTGCAAGTTGCTTTTGAAAGTACGCTTCTTCTATTGGTTTTATAGGTTCTATGGTGTATAGAAGACTTCCGTTGTGAGCGCGTCCGTCTTTTGTTCTCACCATAGTAGGTTCTGTGAATATAAATCCCTTTCGCTCGAGGCTGTCAACGTATTTTTTAACAGTGTTGTTACTCATACCGACAGCTTCTCCGATAGTTGCATAGCTCGGATGGCACTGAAAAGTTTTCCTGTCCTCGCAGTACATAAGGTATGCGTATATAGCAATCTCACCTGCATCAAGCCCGAGACGGAATATTGATTTTGGGAGAGGAAAGAAATCTCCGGGATTATCTCTTTTGTTAGGATCGTATCTCAACCGTGCACCTCCTTTTCAAAGTTTGATTTACATTTTTAATAGTTTTCATTGTTGTTTAACTCCTTTTTGTTTTTTGAGAATAAAAAAAGAGTGCCGAGATTTTTTCTCGACACTCAAGTGTGTTTTGTGTTTAATTTTAGTAGGGTTATCTTTTTAAGAATTTCTTTGGAACGGGTGTTCCGTTCATATCAACGAAGTAGCAATCGTCTCCGCTTAGCATCATCTTTATCGTCTTGGTTAACGGCTTGTGTCCGTCAACGATAATGTAATGTGGGAAGTCGTAAAGGTCTTCAAAGAAGTAATTTTCCATATCCTCTTTAGTACCGGTAAACACCTTGAAGTCAACGCATTTGTATCCTTCGGGAGTCTTGACCTTTGATAAGAGTCTTCCGCTTCCCTCGTAGAGAATACACGCGAATAGCATACTCTTAGCCTCGGTCACCATGCTCTTATCTTTACTGTCAAGCTCATTTAGAATGAGATGCAAAACGTGATCGTTTACTACGTTTTTCGAAACTACTTCGAGGCACTCGGAGAATATCTTTTTGCGCTCCTTGAGACTTATCTCTTTGTTATCCTCGTCGTTATCGTCTTCGTCAATTTTGTATTGACGCATCGCTTTATACGCTTCGTGCACCGTCTCTATGATTTTGCGCTTACGCTTACTGTCGTTGGTATCAGCATCGCTAACGGCAAGCTCGAAGAGTTCTCTTAACGGAACTCTCTTGCGCTTTAAGCTCTGCATTGAGAAGTTCTCCACGGCATCGTAAATATACGCCATCGGAGTATCCAAGTTAGCAGTATTATCCTTACGGATTTTTTCCTTGTGCCCTGTCATCCAATAATAGAAGTTCGGAAGATTACCGTCGTTCTCGTCCTTGAACTTTTCGCGGAGCTTTGAGAGCTTACGGATTACAGTACGCTTATCCACGTCGTAAAGTCTCTTCGCTTTATCTATCTCCATTCCCGATAGCACTGCGAGCTTACATATCTCATAGTAAAGCTCCATCAGCTCACGAGGCGGAACTTCCATGTTCATCATTCGATGCCAGAACAGGCAATTTAGGAACTGAGAGAGGTTGACGATATTTCCAATCTCGTTTTCGGCTATGACTCTATCGAGCCTTGCGAGGTCAACGGGAGAGGAGGTGTATTCCGCTTTGCCCACAGGAGACACACAACATACAGGAACTCCGAACATCTCGTAGAAGGTCGTTGTCATATTTCCGAGAAGCTGATTATCGGTAATAAGCATCGAATCCGAATCGTAGTCGCATCCGTTAAGCCTTTGCTGAATGTTACTGTTTATAGCGTTCACACATACGATATCTTGAGTCAAATTAAAATACTTATCTATCTCGGGACAGTATTTATTTCTGGAGATCAGAAGATTGCCCATAGTGATATGAGGGTTTCTAGATCCAAGCAACTTCTCATCATCTTCGAATCTCTTGGTGTATATCTGTCCGTCTCCGAGTAACATCGGCTCTTTCGGCTCGTAGTGCTTATCTATAACCGCAGTCAAGAATTCATAAGGGTTACCGAGGATCGTCTGGTAATTACCCCTCATGAGAATTCTTCCGTCCTTCATTCGATTTTTGAAATGCTTTATGACGTCGCTTCTGAGGTTTGAGTAAAATTCGGTATCCTCAAAATGCGGTGTCTTACGCATCATATCCGTAACTACTTTACGACGGTAGTTTTCTGCGTTTACCACCTCAAGATCCTTAAGGCTTGTATCCGAGAGGAAGTTTATCTGATACCTTAAGAACATTCCGTCATATCTTATACGCTTAAGCTCGAAGAAATGGCGGTACAAAATCCTCAGCATATTAACTCGGTCGATAGGAACGGTATTAAGAAGCTGGTAGTTCGTGTAAGCCATAAGACCGCCCATATTCGACGGAGGCTTGTCCGTTTTTACGATACCAAACGTTGATGTGCTCTTATTTTCGTATACGGTGTCCAGCCAAGCCTTGAATGCTTTTCCAAGCTTCATTCCCTTCGGCATAAACTTAAGATACTTTAAGCTGCTCTCGGTTATAACGAGCTTTATATCCGAAACCTTTCGTGCCGTGGTATAACCCGCGAGCTGCTTTATTTCGGTTATGCCGTTATCAGAAAACCACTTTTGCAGATTCGTATTGAACGCGCAGGTCTTGAAGAAACGGTTTCGTAGAAGCATCATGCCCTTGGCCTTATATCCGAACCTCTCGAACTCGCTCACATCAAGAAGAGCTTCACCGTCCCAGATAACGTTCTCAATTTCGGTTTCTTCGAGCTTTGCCGAAAGTCCTTCGACATCGTCCTTCCTTACGCACACGGCTTTGGTTCTGAATTTGCTGACCTTGTCGGGAATTATAAGAATTGCCTTTTTCGGTAACGTCAGCTTACCTTCGATGCTGCTGAGAGTAAGGGATATATACGCTTGCCATGAGGCTTGGTCGGATACGTTTTCATCGCTGAGACCGCATGAGCTCCACGCCATCATATCCTCATACAGCTGCTCTGCAATAAATAGGCATCGTCCGTTTCGGCTCGCTCCTGCGCTACGCTTATAGCGAACGTAATGAACACCGTCAATATCGAAGCCGTCCGTATATATCTTCTCGCGTATATCCGCAAGGTTCATACCGTCTGCAGTATACTTGAATGCGAGGCTTACGATTGCCCTCGTGCAGTCGCCCTCTTCAAAAAAGCTGAATGGCATCTCATCCTTGTGCTTCTTGAATACCTCTTCGAGCTTCATGGAATCTAGGCTATTATCCAGAACACCCGAAAAGAGCCTTCGGTCAAGCTTTCCGTTCTTAAAAGCGGTGAGCTTTTTCTTTCCGAACAGTCTGCTTCCGTCGAGGGACATAATCTGTAAAAAATCTCGCATTTCTTCCTTTTTCTTTTTCATAATACATCCCTCCTTTCCGGGTTTTGTTTTTCTTTCTTAGGTAATTTATTTTACCATATACTGCGCTGATTTTCAAGATATGAAGCGAATTTCACCGTCAAAAAACACCATTTTGACTTGCCCTATTATGAATATTTCAACCGTATTTGGAAGATTACACTCTAAAGTCAATTATCCATACCGCAAGCTGTTGCTCGTTTGATCAAAGCTCTGTCATTTATGACTGCCTGATAAAAGCGGAAGCCTCCAGCAAAGTTGTATGCTGTATAGCCATTACCTTCGAGAATGCGGCAAGAAATATAGCTTCTG
>JAZNES010000108.1:0-2225 GCA_045588755.1 Eubacteriales bacterium
TTCTCGCATTCCCCAAGGTGCAGAACGCCAGCGAGCTTATGTCGGGCTGCCCCGCTCCCGCAGATGCAAAGGCGCTTGCCGACCTTTCAATCGCGGTTATAGAAGAAGAATAATGATAAAAAACGGAGAAACCTCTTTTAATGAGATATTCTCCGTTTTTTTCTTGCTTTTTTGTCCTTTTCTTAAACAAAGCGTAAAAATTGCGAAATCCGTTGACATTGTCGTGACAAAGGTGTATAATTATATTAACGGCGATGGCCAAAATAATAGCTTCAAAGGAGAAAAAGACTATGAAAAAGGTTATAGTGGCAATAGTATTAGTTCTATCGTTGCTGTTGACTCTTACCGGGTGTGACGGTATAACTAATCTTTTGGGTTCGGTATTAGGTGTTACTGAAGTAGAGGAGAATACGCAGAACGTAAATGAAGGCACTTTGGAAAGCTCCGAAGAAGAGGAAGATGACGACTTGGAAGACATCGACAATCCCTCGGCAAATATTATGAGCATCGTTTCAGCGGTAAACAAGGGAATTGATCTCGGTTCGCTCAGTGAGATCAACACCGCCGAAGCCGTTGATTATGAAGAGGTGGTAAAGCAGCTTCGTCAGAGTATTAAAGATGTTACATTTAGTAAGGATCTTGCAATTACTCTCACCAATAATAGGGATAAGGCAACCGTAAACGGATATGTGGGGGCTAAAGACGGGGTTATATATACCTCTTTATCCGGCGCGGATACCTACATGTTCATTGAGGACGATTTTAAGATAGTAACCGTGCAGGTTGATGAGGAAGGTTATTGCTCTTCTGATGTTGAGGGTGGACTGTACGAATACGTTGAGATGCTCCTTGAAATGGGGCAGGGCGAAGTAGAGCCTGATGAAGATACTCAGAAGATGATGCAGTTCCTTGAAAAGGTTGTAGAGATACAGCTTCCTCAGGTCAAGAAAAAGGATATCACCTACAATGAAAAGGACGGCAGATACTATTTTTCTGATGAATACATCGAGAAGGCTATCAATGAAGTAGCAAGAAAGATACTCGAGGATTATTACGAGGTATATCCCGAGGAGACTCCCGAGGACATTTACGAGGGACTTGAAGAGGGTATCGCTGAGACTCTCGAAATGCTCAACCTTCAGATCTGGATGCGCGCAAGCAATAAGGAAATCACCGGATTTGGATTCAGCATTGACGTGTCGGGAGAGGATTTAGAGGATGAAGACGGTATAGGTCGTATTTCCGGAACTTTGGATGTCGTTTCCGGTGATGCAACACTTAAAGTATCGGTCGAGGGTACCGAGGACGACGAATCGAACTGCACGCTTTATGCTACTGTATCCTATACGGAGAGCAGTTTGCAGGCAAGAGCTGAGTTTAAGCTTGAGGCTGACGGAGACACCGTCTATATTAAGGGCTCATGCAATATGGATAAAACCGGTCTTGAGGCGGAGTTGAATGCGGTGGCCAGCGGCGAGGATTTCCCCAACGATCTGGAAATGAACCTTAAGGCATCTGTTGTCACTGATAAAGAAGGGGTGCTTCAGAAGGCTGACATCAAGTTTGAGTTTACCGGAGAATATGACGGCGGTGTATACGAATACGACGATTATGGCAACGAGATATACGTAACCCTCAGCGGAACTCAGACTTTGTCTTTTGATATTGGTGTTGACCTCAACAATATAAAGAATAACGGAACGATTGCAGCCCTCTCCATGCAGATAACAGCCGAAAATTTTGAAGCGTACCTTGACCAATACGATGAATACGGCTATTACAGTCAGGAATATAGCGAAAAATACACCCGAAAGTATGCGGGAATGAAGGAAGATGTATCCATTGATTTTGAGGTTATCTCTTCAAAACGCGGCGACACGATTATTACACGAGCTGATATAAGAGAAGAGAGCATTGATGAAGAAGATGTTGATGTGTCTCTTGAGATAGTTACTGAATCTTCGGATAAGGCGGGCTTTAACATTCCCAACAGCGTGAAAAAAGCAAGGGAAGAAGCTCTTGATAACTATGATGCTCAATATGTAGATGAAGGCAAGTACTATTATTGATTTCACATCATTCTAAAACAGCAGCTATAAATAGCGTAGAGGCACTCAAGGAGCCTCTACGCTTATTTTATGTAAATTTATATAACATTTTGAATTATCATCTGAATATTTGCAAAAAAGCCTCTAAAATTAAAAAATCAAATAGAGTTTAAAATG
>JAZNES010000109.1:0-3654 GCA_045588755.1 Eubacteriales bacterium
ACGTGAGTTTATAATATCATACATACAGGAAACGATAAACTGATTATTTATCTCCGTTCCGAGATCGTCGATTATAAGAAGATCTGCCGAATAATACCTTGTCGTATCCCCCGCATCGCCATCTATTGCGCTGTTTCCGAAACGTCGGTATTCAAAATCGCCTATCATTCCCGCCCCAGTTACGTAAAGAACGTCAAAGTGTCTGTCTATAACAGTCTTTGCAACAGCCGTCGAAAGATGGGTCTTTCCAAGTCCCGTGCCGCCTATGAAGAGAAAATTCATATACGTATTGGCGTTAAAGCCGTTAGCAAACGCCTTTACCTTTTCATAGGCATATTTCATATTACCGTAAACGGTAGGAGACTGAAGATAATAGTCAAGAGAAAAATTCTCAAAGGACTGATTTTTCATAAGAGTGGCAAGTCCCGAGCTCTCATAGCTTGCAAGGACCAGCGCTTTTTTCATACAGTCGCACATAGACGTATCAACAAAGCCCGTATCACCGCACTTTTCGCACTCGTAATGCACGTCTGTGTAATCCTCGGGATATCCGTACGCCTTCAGAAGAGATGCTCGTTGCGCAAGAAGAGCATCATTGCTCCTCTTTATCGCATCTATCCTCTTCTCGATATCCGCACCGCCCGCCATAGTAGCCTCCATAATACGAATTCCCGTAAAGGAAAGCTCTCTGTCAAGCCTTGCAAGCCCTTCTATCTTGGTGTGCAAAAGCGCACGTCTGGAATCGGCGTCAAGCTGGGCTTTGCGATATTTTTCAGAATACTCGTTTCTTACTTTTGCTACAATATTTTTATTAAATCCCATATTTGCCATCCTCAGTTCTTGTCCTCGTACGCACGTTTGAGCGCCGCCTCGAAGAACTCATCATTATTAAAGCTTTTTACAACTCCATTTGACTGTGTAGCCGATCTCTTTTCATTGTCCTGTGCTACCTTCTCCGGAGTATCGATACCCTTTGAATACCAGCTTTCAAGTATTCCGTTGGCATATGCAGGCAATGCCTCGTGCTTGGTATCGACAGTTATATCGTAAGCCAAGCGTATCATATCTATACCAAAGCCCATCTTTTCGGTCCAGGACGATATGTACTTTTTCTCTTTGGTGGTAAGAGAGCGTCCCGACATACCGAACATGTTTCGTATCTGAACCTCTATCTCCTGCGCGCTCTCTATTGCCATCAGCTTCTTTTGAAGCGATTGCCAATCACTTATACCTTCGTCGTAAAACTCAAGCGCCGCTTTTTCGATATATCGAAGGGTCTTTCTTCCGTGCTTTGAATAGAAGGACAAAAGCATAAGAACACTGTCCTCGTCAAAGCCGATATAGTCTATCATTCTTACGACTATTCCGACCTCGTGCTGATTGAATACCTTTCCGTAGGCTCTTGCCGCCTCCCCTATGAAATCAGAGGTTATATTGCGTCTTTTCATAAGAGCGGTAAGCTCTTCGGTGGAATACGTGGGCATACTTTCATCGCCCTCAAGCTTTCCGTCACGGTGACGGTCACCGACCTTTTTGGAGTCGTCTGCCTTTGAAGCAGAGATGTTCTCTGCTTTCTTTGACGACTTCTTCGTAGACGCAAGCCCCGCGCCCTTCCAATATTTAAGAGATGCAGCAAGCTCCTCCTCGCTTATAGCAAGACCCTCACAGAGCGTTTTTGCCTCTGCCGCTCCGTCTCTTGATTCAAGCATTACGATAGCCGCAAGCACACGAAGATCGTCCTCATCGGCGTTCTTCAGCGCCTCAAATACGACGTCAATCTCCTTGTCCCTATATTTACTGTATATCTTATCTATCTGCTTCATCTCTTATTTCCTCTCGTTTTTGGCTATCTCATAGCACAAGGTCATAAGCGAATCTCCGATATGCTCGTTTACTATAACTATTTCCTTGTTTTCGAGGTCAAGCTCTTTACCTGTAAAATTCCATATTCCCTTGATCCTCATCTTTTCGAGCCTTTGCGCCGCATCTACCGCGAATTCCTTAGGCAAGGTAAGTATAACTATATCGACCTCAAAATCGTCGCATACAGATTCTATATCCTCTATCGAATATACGGGTATATTACCTATCGTCTTGCCTATTATTTTAGTATCAACGTCAAACATTGCCACGATATCCACGCCGCGCTTTTCGAACATAGGGCTTTTAACAAGTGCGCTTCCGAGATTTCCCGCACCTATAACGACGCCTCTGAAGCCGCAGTCAACGCCTAAAAGATCGCATATCTTTGCATAAAGGTAGTTTACGTTATATCCGTATCCCTGCTGTCCGAATCCGCCAAAGCAGTTAAGGTCCTGTCTTATCTGAGACGCAGTGACGTTCATCATTTCAGAAAGCTCTGCTGAGCTTACTCTGGTTTTACCCATTCTTATTATCTCACGAAGATATCTGAAATATCTCGGCAAACGCTTGATAACCGCAGGCGAAACGTCGGTACTTTTATTTATTTTTTTTTCCATACTGTTTTCCTCCGATCACAGATCTGTATATCAGATCTCGTCATTCGCCGAAGCATTCAAAAAGGTGTCGACAAAATTCTTGTTAAGATATTCAAAATACCCCGACATTGCGACCATAGCCGCATTATCTCCGCAAAGAGAAAGCGAGGGCATATAGAGCTTTGCTCCTCTTTTCTCGCACATATCGGAAAGTGCCCTTCTTATGTGCGAGTTAGCGGCGACCCCGCCCGCCAAAACGAGCTTGTCCGCCTTCGATTTATCAAGTGCCAGCTCTGCCTTTTCAACGATAGCTCCCACGACCTTATGGGTAAAGGAAGCGGCAACGTCAGAAGGCACAGGCTCTTCCCCTCGCTGACGGCAACCGTTTATATAGTTGAGCGACGCGGTTTTAAGTCCGCTGAAGGAAAAATCGAGATTACCTCCCGCAAGTGCGGGTGTCGGAAGCGATATAGCCTTGGGATCACCCTCATAAGCAAGCTTATCCATAGCCGCTCCTCCCGGATATGGCAAGCCTATAACGCGTCCTATCTTATCAAAAGCGGCTCCCGCGGCATCGTCGCGGGTAGAGCCGAGAACTTCAAAATCAGTGTAATTTTTAACTCTGTAAATAGAGGTATGTCCTCCCGAGACCACGAGAGCGCAAAAGTCCCCACAAAGCTCGGCGTGATCAATGTATGCCGCCGCTACGTGTGCCTTGACGTGATTTACGGCAACGAGAGGAATAGAGTTTGCAAAAGCCAAGGACTTTGCAAAGTTCACTCCGACGAGCAATGCTCCTATAAGACCCGGGTATGCCGTGACCGCGATCGCCCCTATCGCCTTTAAGGAAACTCCCGCCGTGTCAAGTGCTTCCCTCGTTACTCTTGTAATAGCCTCTATATGCGCGCGGCTTGCTATCTCGGGAACGACTCCCCCATAAAGCCTATGCGTATCTATCTGCGAGGCGACTATATTAGAAAGCACGCGCCTGTCTATTCTGTTTTGTCCTTCACCGCCCGATATACTAAGTACCGCGGCACTCGTTTCATCACACGAGCTTTCTATTCCGAGTATATACATCAAAATCCCCTATATGTTTTTTATCATAACGATAGCGTTTTCCTTTGGCGAGGTATAAAAATCCTTTCGTATACCGCTTCTTACAAATCCCAATTTCTCGTACAGGGATATTGCC
>JAZNES010000110.1:0-2613 GCA_045588755.1 Eubacteriales bacterium
GGCATGTTGCCGATGTCTTTAAGTATTGTATCAACTCTGATGGAATAATTGGAGAAGAGCAACGTTGTTTTGACGGTGAAGATGAGATAAGCGCAAGCGTAGTCTTCAAGAGCCTCATATAAGTGGGTGATCTTGAGATTATCGTTATAGGTTATAGGATAATGCGTATAATCATAGCCGAAGGTATAATCATTTTTCATGAGCTTATACCTATTTCTTAAACGTCGATAATTTTCAACGTTGATTTCGGATATACGGTCGAAGTATGATTTGCACTTTCTAACGTAAGTCCGGCACGTTGGAAGGTCTACGATCTCGCGGTTATCTATTCTTTTTTTGAGCTGATCACGGAACTTCTGCCATGGGAAATTCGGGAACTGCATATCCTTTTCGAGCAGGATCTCAAAAGCCATGTCAAACTGTTCTACCTCTGCGGAGAGAGCCATGGACGTTACCATTTGCGTTTTACCTATACCCATTTCGCCATATATCGTCGTTACCACTCCACGGCCGGAGAGAAACGCGCGGTTACATCTTTCAGCGTAATAGAGCCGTGTAAACGCCATGGAACGGCACACATGGTTATATATGCCGATTCCAAGCCCCAGCCAAGCTACAACCGGGATAAAGCGCACCATGGGTGCTAAATCGTCAAGTAGCTTGAGCACTTGGGTGTAGATGCTTAAAAAGTCAAAAGAGATAGCGAAATAGAAATAGTATGCGAGGAACGCAAAGACGAGAGCTATGACGTTAAAATACAGTGCCCAGAGCGAGAGCCATATTCTATAATACGTGGGGTATTCCTTGCAGAAGTTTATAAAATCCTTGCACCAGCCGACGATCGGATAAACTACTTTGAAAAGGAACTTTTCAAAGAGCTTCAGAGGGGCTGATTTTTTGTTTCTATCGGTACAATGCTTATCCTTATACCCATTAAGCCAGACGATAAGAAGTGCTATCATGGGAATAAGAATAAGGGCGAAGCGGCTACCGTAATACGCCACGTCTGCAAGCGTATCGAAATATCCGAGGAAGTTATCCCACGAGAAGAACACAGGCCAGTATTTACCCCAGAGCACTTTGAACTCTTCCCACGTCCACGGCAAGAGCTTCAAGGGCGGCCACATATCTTCTGCCCACGTCCATGAGGGCATCTGAAGCACGGTGGGGGTTATGGGGTTATTGCCGGGAGCGAAGATCTCAACGAAGTAATACGCCACCGACAAGCCGAGATCGCGAACGGTCTCGGCAAGTCTGGGTAGTGCATTTGGGAACAAGAACCCGAACCCTACGCATATCAGGGTGATCGTCATGCAGATTGCGTGACGGTAATTATTCTTTATCTTGTTTGGAAAGTACATCAAGATTCTTTTCATGTAGGTAAATTACTCCCGGTATATATTGCATAAGCTACGAGGAAAGCTAATATCAGCATTATGAGGGCGAATACAAGCCCTTTCCAAAACGGTGTTTTAGATTCCATATCAATCCGATCCGCCACCTACAAGGTTAGGCACTTGTACATTCAAAAATTTTGCGATAAGAATATCTCGACCGTCATACGTTTTAGCGTATAAATTAAAATTAACTGTTTGTCCTGCGAAATCACTCATATCGAATGTGTGACCGTTGAAAGAACACCCTCTGAGTGCAGAGGAAGAAAGACCAAGTTTATCAAGCATAAATTTAAATTCACTATAATTTTCCTTAGTCGTACCTACGAAGGAATAGTATTCCGAAACGTATTCACCGTTGTCTACTTCATAGTAAAATTCCGAAACGCCATTCTCCGCTAAAAACCAACCGCCAATTTTAGGAGAGTGATATGAAGGAAGTGGATAATCAATCAAATCAATTAAAAAATAGTCGTTCTCTGCGTTTCCACATACTACATTTGCTCCATCTACCCACACTCCGTCAAATTGAACTCGATAATTTGATGATGGCGCGACCGATTCCGTTTCACTCTCCGAAGATTCAGATTCGGAAGTGGTTTCCTCTCCCTCGGTCACTTCTATTGAAGGACGGTTGACGGAAGGACGTCTGACACCGTCGCCGCCGTCGTTCCCGGCAAAGAGCGAGCCGATCAGACCGAGTACGAGAACGGCGGCAAGGGCTATGCCGACGTATTTGAGTATGTTAAGTAATTTTTCTTTCGAAATTCTTTTCTTTCTCATTCTTTATTACCTCTGTTTTTTATTTTTTGCACAGTATCCGAAACTTTATCCTTGATCTTTGTTCGGATATTTGTTGATGCTTCAGAAGCCAGTTGCTTTAGCTCAGCAAATGAATCATTCATCAGCTTTTTGTTTTTGTTTTGCTTCTTTTGCTTTGGCTTTTTCTTTGACGGTCGCCCTCGACGACGTTTTCTGCCGCGCGGGGACTTGATTTTAAGCTTACGTTTCACCGTGCGCTTGACATCAGAGAACAATGCCCGGAACGGCCACGTTATGAGCTTCAACAGTGACGTGAACAACCACCAGAATGCACCAACTACCCAACGAATGATCGCGCCCATCCAAGGGATATATGTGTTGATGATGAAGTAGAGAACAAGAAGAATGATTATGACGAGCATTAAGCCGACGAGCTTCTGCCACCATTCCTGATCTT
>JAZNES010000111.1:0-4467 GCA_045588755.1 Eubacteriales bacterium
ATATCCTTGAGCTCCTCGGTGATATATCTCTCGCAATTTGCAAGCGTCTGCTTGCGGATATATCTCTCGGGCACCTTGTCCATATAGGACTTAGAGACCTCTATGTAATATCCGAACACCTTGTTGTAGCTTATCTTAAGCGTCTTGATGCCCGTTTCTTCCCTTTCCTTTTCGGCGATCCTTTCAAGCCAGCCCTTGCCGTCCTTCATTACCGAACGCAGATAATCAACGTCGGCGTTATATCGGTCGGCTATTATATCACCCTCTCTTACCGAGAAAGGTGCGTTAGGCATTATTGCCTTATCTATAAGCTCGAAAATATCTTCAAGAAGATCAAGCTCGCGGTATATGCGCGAAAGCTCGTCCGAAGTGCACTTTTGGAGCGTCTTCTTCATCTCGGGAAGGATCGCGATACTGTTCTTTATCGCAATAAGATCCTTTGCATTTGCGCTTCCGTAGACCGTTCTCGCTATAAGTCGTTCAAGGTCAAGCACGACGGAAAGCAGATCTGCTATCTCCTCGCGGAGCATAAAGTCCTCGGTAAGCTCTCCGACAGCCTTCTGCCTTTTCGTTATCTTGCCGACGTTCACAAGAGGATGCTCTACCCAGCTGCGAAGAAGTCGCGCACCCGCGGCGGTCTTTGTCTTATCGAGCACCCAAAGCAGAGTTCCCCTCTTTTCCTTTGAGCGCATAGTTTCGGCAAGCTCAAGATTTCGCCTTGTATTCGTGTCCATTCTCAGATACTGCGAGTCGTTATATACGTTTATATCCTTGATATAGGATATATCGGTCTTCTGTGTTTCGGAGATATAAACTATAAGCGCGCCAAGAGCCGATACTATTGCGCGTTCGCAAAGCAGATCGTCTCCGACAAGGCTTCCGAAATGCTCTGATACTCTCTCCCGCGAAAGCTCATAATCAAACTTCGAGGCGTCGCCCTTGGTAAGCATAGCACCGAGAGAATTCTTGACAAAGCTCTCGACAGTTCCAAGCATTGACGCGGGGATATTGTATATTATTTCTCTGGGTGCATAGGTCGAAAGCTCTCCGAAAAGGCTCTCCTTGAGCGATTCACCGCTAAGAGAGGTAGCGTGCACCTGTCCTGTCGAAATATCGGCAAAGCAAAGTCCGCACTCAAAATCGGTCATATATATCGAGCAAAGATAATTATTGAGCTTTTCGTCAAGCATTCCCGACGACATCACCGTTCCGGGAGTAATTATTCTTATAACCTCTCGCTTCACAAGTCCCTTTGCCGTCGCGGGATCCTCTACCTGCTCGCAGATAGCGACCTTATATCCCTTTTCTATAAGCTTTGCGATATAGCCCTCCGAGCTGTGATAAGGAACTCCGCACATAGGAGCTCTTTCTTCCTCACCGCAATCTCGACCCGTAAGGGTAAGCTCAAGCTCACGCGAGGCAAGTATAGCGTCGTCAAAGAACATCTCGTAGAAATCGCCGAGACGGTAGAAAAGAAGATAGTCAGAGTATTCTTTTTTTATTTCAAAATATTGCTCCATCATCGGAGTCATACGAATATCCTCGCTTTCACTTATTTGGTCGCGCGAAAACTATCAATGGCAGCCTCCACAGCTTGAACAGTCATGGGTGCAGGAGGAGGGCTCCTTGCCTGTGATGTTATAAGTTATAGTGTTATTTACGGCATTCATAAGATCGTTTACCGCCGTCTGCGCCTCGTTGAGAGCCGCAAAGGTGGGGTCCTTCATTACAGCGTCGTAAAGCTCATTCATTCTCTTCTGAATAGCCTCGACAAATATCATATCTCTTTCTTCCTTAGCATACTCGTTCTGAAGCGCCTTCTGCTGAACTTCATACTCCACCATATTCTTCTGAAGCTCGGCATTTGATTCGTAGGCAATTCTCGCCTCCTCAAGCTTTTTAAGTCTGTCGTCTTCCTTAAGAGCCTGTCCGAGCTTTGCCGCAAGTTCCATAATTTCCATTTTTATATCCTCACTTTTCAATTTATTTTACTGTTTTACTATTTTTCCGTAGAGGGCAAAGGTATCGCCCTTCTCAATTTTAATATTCAAAAATTTTCCTGTATCACAATCCTCACCGTCGAAAAGAACTATCTTGTTTCCGTCTGTTCTTCCGCAAAAGACCTCGGTGTTGTTCTTGCTTCTTCCGTCACAAAGGACTCTTAGCGTTTTACCGACGGCGGCGCGGTTTGATTCAAGAGAGATCTCGTTCTGGGTAGCGAGAAGTCTGTCAAATCTCTCACTCTTGACGCTGTCGTCTATCTGCCCGTCCATCTCGGCGGCAGGAGTCGATCTGCGAGGCGAATAGATAAAGGAATATATCATATCAAAGCGCGCTCTTCTCAGTGCCGAGAGGGTATCCTCAAAATCCTCCTCGCTCTCGCCCGGAAAACCGACGATGATATCCGAGGTAACGGTAGCATCAGGCATTTTCTCGCGTATATAATCAAGAATTCCTATGTATTTTTCAAAATCGTATCTTCTGTTCATGGCCTTAAGCACTCTGTCGCTTCCCGACTGCATAGGCAGATGGAAATGTCTTGCTATATGCTTGCCGCCCGCCATAACGTCTATAAGCTTTTTTGTGGCGTCCTTGGGGTGACTCGTCATAAAATGAAGAGTGAAATCTCCCTCTATCGCGTCAAGCTCAGAAAGAAGGTCGGCAAAGTCGTATTCCGAGCCTTGGTCCTTTCCGTAGGAGTTTACATTCTGACCGAGAAGGGTTATATCGCGGTAACCCTTCTCTACAAGCTCTCTTACCTCAAGAATAATATCCTCTTTCGCTCGGCTTCGCTCCCTGCCCCTGACATATGGAACTATGCAGTAAGAGCAAAAGTTGTTACAGCCGTACATTACCGACACCCATGCGCGAAAATCGCTCTGGCGATCTATCGGAAGTCCCTCGACTACCGAATATTCCTCCTCACGGCAGAAAAGCCTTTTTGAGAGCCTTCTTCTTTCAAAGATAAGCTCGGGTATCTTATGTATAGCCGAAGTACCGACTATGAAATCAACGTATGGGTAGCTGTGCTTTATCTGGTTGGCTCTGTGCTCCTGAGTGACCATACAGCCGCAAACTCCGATAATGAGCTCGGGGCGCTTTGCCTTCAGGTGCTTGTACTGCCCAACTATCGAGAGTGCTCTCTTCTCGGCGTGCTCGCGTATGGCGCAGGTGTTTACGAGAATAAGCGATGCCTCGCTCGGCTCTTCGGTAAGTCCGTATCCCATCGCGACGGCAAGCCCTGCCATTTTTTCCCCGTCAGCCTCATTTTGCTGACAGCCGAAGGTCACGACGTAGGCAAGCCTGCGCAAGCCGCTGCTTTGAAACATCTCATCATTTTCCCGCTTTATCGCGGCTATATATTTTTTCTGATCCTCAAACCTTTCGGTTCTGTTATTTATATCTCTATCTTTCATGAAACCTCTTTATAAAAGACAAATTCGCCTAGTTATAGTTATACATTATTATATTATAATATATATTACGGAATTTGTCAACAAAACATACGCGACTTTTATCTTTTCTATTGCCATTATTTCTCTTTTGTAGTATAATTATTATATATCCTTAGACTGTTCGGAGGTAAAATTATGAGTCAAAACAATTCGGGGCTCAGCTCTGCCGAGATACTCAAAATAGTATATGAGGCGATAAACCTAAAGGGCTATGATCCCGCGCGTCAGATAGCGGGTTATATCCTCTCCGAAGACCCCACCTACATACCCGACTATAACAATGCAAGAGGTCTTATAAGGCATCTTAACCGCGACGAGCTTCTTAAATTTTTTATAGGATTCTACTTTGAAAACAGCGAGAACTGATGACGAAAAATAAGCTTTTATCAAGATGGCTCTCGGGCGTGCTATCGCTTTTGCTCACCCTTTTTGCCCTCGCTCCTCCCTCTTTTGCCGCGCCCGAGCTTCCCTCGCTTGACGGGGCTTCGTCGGTATATTTGTGGAATTTTGAGAGCGAAAGTCTTATTCTTTCAAAAAGCGAGAATGATATCATACCCCCCTCGTCAACGGCTAAGATGATGACGGGACTCGTTGCCATAGAGCTTGTCGGCGACAGGCTTGACGATAAGGTGACCGTTACAAGAGAGATGCTTTCGGGCGTACAGGGCTCGTCTATGGGGCTTAAGGTCGGCGAGGTAGTAAGCTACCGCGACCTGCTTTACGCAACCGTTTGCTCGGGCTTTAACGACGCAGCTTACGTCCTCGCCCACACCTCTGCCGACGGTATTGACGCCTTTGTCACGCTTATGAACGAATACGCCGAGCGTCTTGGCGCAAAGGACACTTATTATACGAATCCTTCGGGCTGGCACGATGACAAGATGGTCACTACCCTGTCCGATACGGCAAAAATAGCCAAAGCTGCCGTAAAAAATGCGCTTTATATGACGGTAAGCTCTGCCGCGACCTACGACTTTCCAAAGACTAATAAATCCGAGGAGCGCACTATCCA
>JAZNES010000112.1:0-7705 GCA_045588755.1 Eubacteriales bacterium
TGAAAACCTTTTCGAGAAAAGGTTTTCAAACTTTCCCAAAGCTTTCCTTACGTTTTGAAATAGCTCCCGCAGCCCTTGCTCCGCTCTCCGTGCTCACAACGGGCATTAACAAATGAGGTAAGCGGTATTTAGAGTGAGGACGTCACAAAAACTTTTGCCAAATTGGTAAAAGTTTTTTGAAGGGGGTGCGGGGGAAATCTTTTTTTCAAAAAAGTTTCCCCTGCATAAAACCAAACATACCTACAAATCAAAATTTGAAGAACATCAACATATAGAAAAGGAGTTATTCTAATGAAAGCATTAGTTTGGACAGACAAAGAGCTTGTCGAAATAAAGGAAAGAGAGCTTCCCGATCACACGGGCAAGGTTCTCATAAAGGTTGCCTATGCGGGCATATGTGGTTCAGATGTAAGCGTATATCTCGGAAAGCACCCGAGGGCGAAGATCCCGCTTGTTATGGGGCACGAATTCACAGGCACGGTCGAGGCTATCGGCAACGGTGTTGAAACTCCCCTTAATATTGGAGATCACGTAGTGGTAAATCCCCTTTATTACTGCGGACGCTGTCGCGCTTGCCTTGCGGGAAACACCCACGTTTGTCGCTCGCTCCGTCTTTTCGGAACAGACACCGACGGAGGTATGGCTGAATATGCCGCAATCCCCGAGAAAAATATTTTGAAGCTGCCGAAGGATATGCCCTTGAAGATCGCAACCCTTATCGAGCCCGTTGCCGTCGTTATCCACGGCTTCCGAATGATAAGAAAGCAATTCTACGGTTCTGCTGCCGTTATCGGTCTTGGTCCTATGGGTCTTCTCAGTGCCCTTATGCTCAAGGAGGCAGGTGTAAGCTCGCTTTTCTGCGTCGAGACCAATCCAGAGCGCGCGGCTCAGGGACGTGCTCTCGGACTTGATGTCGTTGATCCCCTTTCCTGTGACGCCGTAGAGTACGTAAGAGAGCGCACCGACGGCGAGGGTGTTGATATTCTCATTGAGGCAAGCGGAAGCGCCGCAGCAGCAAAAACTATGACCGCTATGGCGGGAGTAAGAGCAGAGATACTGCTTCTGAGCGTTTTCAAGGATCCCGCGGCGATAGATCTCAGAACCGTAAACTTTGCCGAGCAGACCATTATCGGCTCGCGTGTTTATACGGGCGTTGATTTCAAGGACGCCATAGATTACGTAAACCGCAACGCCGACAAGCTCGCTCCCGTTATCTCTCACGTCCGCCCGCTCGACAAGGCGCAGGACACGTTTCAGGAGATAATCAGCGGAAAGACCAATACTATGAAGGTTCTCCTTGAGGTAAATCCCGAAGTATAAGAAGATCCCAAGCACCGTTTGTGCTTGGGATCTTCTTATATTTTCTTACAAATAAGAGAACAGAAGTCTTGTGCTGTGCGGATCAAGCGCCGTATAATCGGGGATCTCGTATCGGTTATCGTTGGAATCTCGAACGATAACTCTATGGCTTCCCCGCAGGATCTTGATATCACTGTTTCGATTCTGAATTCGGAACTGTATCTGTCCTCGGTCGGTCTCGACCGTCCATTTAAGCGAACCGAATTTGTCCTCGCTCGCGATCACGCGCAAGATCTTCGGTATCATATAGTATTCCCTGAAGCATTCCTCCAAGGCGGCACGTGAGTTTTTGTCAAGCTCGCCGAGGTCTCTCACAAAGCCCACCTCGCGCTCCTCGCTGTTCAGAAGCGTGATATACATCGACTCGTGAGAAAACGGGAAGAGCTTTCGCGGCTCTAAGTTCTCATATACAGTGCCGTCCTTCATTGTCAGCTTTACGAGGTACAGATCGGTTCGCTCTAAAGCCCCCGTGTACTTATCTATATAAATCCTTCCCATAAAAGCCTCCTTATAATCTCTCACTGCGGCGTGTCTTGGCGAGCTGATCAGCCATAGACTGTATCTCTACAAGACGGTAATATTTACCCTTCTTCTCGAGCAGCTCGGCGGGCGTTCCGCATTCGATGATCGTTCCGTTGTCGACAACGACTATCTTATTTGCCTTAGACAGAGTAGACAGGCGGTGCGCTATCATGATCGTCGTGCGCCCGCTTATCAGCTTTTCAATAGCCTCCTGTATAAGATGCTCGGTCTCGGAATCGACCGACGCGGTCGCTTCGTCAAATACAAGCATCGAGGGATTGCGAAGCATGGCGCGGGCAATAGAAACTCTCTGACGCTCTCCGCCCGACAGGCCTACTCCCCTTTCGCCAAGCACCGAATCGTATCCGTCGGGCTGACGGACGATAAATTCATGGGCATTGGCAATATCCGCGGCGTTGATGACCTCGTCTACCGAAAAGCTCTCGTCGCCGTAGGCAATATTGTTAAATATCGTATCGTGGAACATCATAGGCTCTTGCTGGACGTATCCTATCCTCGAACGGTAATACTGCATATCGATATCCTTGATATCGACTCCGTCCACCGTGATCGTGCCCTCGTAATGATCGTAATATCTGAGCAACAGATTGATAAGCGTCGATTTTCCCGAGCCCGTAGTGCCGACGATACCGACAACGTCGCCCGGCTCAATGGTAAGATCAATATTTTTGAGGACCTTTTTCGTTCTGTCAAACGAGAAGCTGACGTTTTTGAATTCGATCCGTCCGCCCATATCGACGTTGGTATTTCCCTTTCCGAAATCGTGCTCGGGCTCGGCATCAAGAATGTCCATAATTCGTTCGGTAGATGCCATCGCGTGTTGCATCGAATCAGAGAGGTTGGCAAAAAAGTTGACGGGCTCGTAAAACATACTGGCATAAGAAATAAATGACACGAGCAGTCCGACCGATATACCCATACCGTCCCCCGATGCCATACCGTCAATTACCAGATTGCCGCCCAAAGCCCAGATGACCACACTTCCACAGCACATAAGGCAATTTACGATCGCGGGATAGGCGTTAAGCACTCTGCCCGCCTTAGTGTCTATCTGTCGCCAATCCTCGACACAGCCCGAAAAACGCTCTACCGACTTTTTCTCGTTGGTAAAGGATTTGATGACTCTTATTCCGGGGATAGTATCGGTCAAAACAGAGGTAACAGCCGATGAGCGACGCCATATTCGGCGGTAAAAGGGTGCGATCTTCTTGCGGAATATCCTTGAGCCGATAACAACGAGCGGCACGGGAAAGAGCGAAAAGAGGGTCAGCTTCCAGTTGATACAAAGCATGACCACAACGATTCCGATCAGCTTGAAGAACTGAACGACTACCTCTTGTGTAATACGAAGCATAAATGCCTGTATCGTAGCCGTATCACCGCTTATACGGTTGATAACGGCGCCTGTCGAGGTCTTATCGTAAAAGCGCATAGGAAGATGCTGTGCTTTTTCATAAACGTCACACCTGATGCGCGCAACTATTCTGTCTCCCGACACTCTGAGCATATATCCGCGCACTCCCGCCATAAGAAAGTGCAGAAGATGCACTATGACAAGCGAAAAGACGACAGTCGCCAAAAGCTCTTTGTTTCGGTTGGGCAAAATATCGTCCACGAGCTGTTTTGTAAGCATAGGCGGCACAAGTGCCAGAGCAGTCGTCAAAACAGAGAGAATGACCGAAATAACAAGAATAAGCGCCTCGGGCTTCAGATATGAGCTGAGCTTTTTGAGGAGCTTGCCCTTTTTCATGCAATTTATACACGGAACTCCGGGGGCAGAAAGAGTTCGACCGCACTTGGGACAGACCGACAAAAGCTTCTCGTAAGCCGCATCCATCGCGTCCTGCGCATCCTCCCACGCCGTCCCCTCACGGATACCTTTTACGTAACCGACCACGGCATCACAAAGAGATGCCACCGAGAAGGTAAAGCGGAAGAGATTGTGCTCTTTTCCGTCCTTTGTTTTTACGCGCAAAACTCCGTTTCCGTACATTCTCTTGGTGTAGATCTTTTCTATCTCGGAGAAATCGTAGTGCTTCGATTCCTCGTTTTTAGAAAGATCATAGGTAAAAAGCTGCCTATGGCTCACAAGCAAGACACAGGTGGCATAGCTCGCACTTTTGGATATCTCTCCTATTACGGCAAAGCAGATAGGATCGTCCTCGTTTGAGAGCGAAAGAATGGTATTCAGTTGAGCTTCGTCTAACTTTCGGTTAACTAAGAACTTAGTTTCCATCTTAACGGTCGCAGCCCTTGGGCAGCACTCCTTTTTATTTTTTCGTTCTGATAAACGGTTAAAAACAGCAAATTGGGATTTATCGAATAGAGAAAGGAAATGAAACAAGTTATATCAAAGCCTTCCCTTGTCAGGGAAGGGGGACCGCGATAGCGTTGGATGAGTAGTCCATATATACAAGACAAAATTCAAAAAATCCAAAAGAAAGTTAGTTTGTGTCAAAAACTACTCATCCGTCACGGCTTCGCCGCGCCACCTTCCCTGACAAGGGAAGGCTCATCGTGCGTATCCCTATTTTACAACTCCCCGATAAATCAAAATTTGAAACATATATCCATTGCACAGAGGGTCTTATTTTTCTACATTTTAACAGCATTAAAAACAAAAGTCAACCCTTTTCGAGATTTTTATCAATTTTTTCTTCAAGCGTTTTTTCAACGAAAAAAGCGGCCGAGAAAACCCGGTCGCTTTTGGTTTTTTTAATTAAACAAGCTATCAAAGAGAGCCCGACAGCCCTTGTAGATATCGTCATACGCCACGTCGAATCTATCGGAGTACCAAGGGTCGCTCACGTCGCTGTCCTCACCCGCATAGGAGAGAAGCTTTTTAAGCTTCCCTTCCTTATCCGAGCCGAATATTCGCAGGGCGTTGCGCATATTCTTGTCGTCCATACAGATAAAAAGGTCGTATTTATCATAATCGCCTTTAACGAGCTGTACAGCCCTTTTGCCTTCGCACGAAAGTCCGTGACGGGCAAGCTCGGCGCGCGCGGGAGGATAGATGGGATTGCCCACGCCGTTCCATATCTCCTCGGTGCTCGTCGCGCTTGAGGATACCAAAACACCCTCTATTCCCCGCTTCGCAAGCATATCCCGCATAATAAATTCAGCCATCGGACTGCGGCAGATATTCCCGTGGCAAACGAACATTATCTTCATATTTTCATCAAAGCTCCCATTCAGCTATCCAAGCGGCAAATTGCGAGAATATTTCGTCCATTCTCTCGACGTATTCAGCCTGATTTGTCAAACGGTACTGCTCTCTTCCGTCGCCGAAAATAAAGCTTCCGTCCTGATTTTTCGAATATTCCGAAACGCTCTCGTATTCCCCTGCAAAAAGGTCAGCCGTAGCCTCGGCGGCAAGCTGTTTTGCCAAAAGGATATTATCCTCAAGCGACTGGAAGGCGTCCTTGTCGACCGCCTCAATATCGGCTATGAGCCCCTCAAAATATCCGTCCTTGTAGCCGTAATGGAACTGATATCCCTCGGTAGCAATAAAATCCTTTGCGTCATCGGGCCAGATGTAATCCTCATTTCCGCCAAAGTCGGCAACGTAAGTGCCCCACGAGCAAACGAAGCTCAGATAATCGTACATCGCGTAGACGTCGGAAACGATATCATTCGCCGCAAACTGCTGCCAGAGCTTGTACTTCTCGGGCAACTCGGAGGCATCGACCGTCTTATAGGTCGCGTCCTTTATTCTGTAGCTGTACTGATATCCGTATTCGTCGGTATAATCCCCAAAATCGAGTATTCCGTCGACACGTATAAGAAGCTCGGTATATTCAAAGCTCTTGCCCTTGGGAGCGTAAACAGCCAAGGTATTCGAAAGCTGAGTCGTATTCGGCACACAGAAAGGACAGCTCTGATAGGGCATATTCATAAGATAGATATAGCTTCCGCTTATGGGAGAGAGAGTCGACATATATCCGATAACAGACACTTTTTTGCCATCGTATTCTCTCATCTCCTCGACGCTGTTTGCCTTTGAAAAGCTTATTTCGTACACCTCGCTCTCCTTTTCGAACTTATCCTCCGCGGGCTCATCACCCGAGCAGGAAGCAAGACCTGCGACAAAGGAAAGCAAAATAAGCACCGCAAGCAAAATAGAGATGATCTTTTTATATGTAAATTTCATTATTCCGAAATTCCGTCCTTTTTAGACATATTTACAGTACAGATGACCGTAGGGAGAACGCTTATGACGAAGACGAGTGCCATTATAGCGAACTCAATAGGATATACCTTGGCGATATTGAGGACTATTCCCATTGAAGACACGTATCCCCTTGCGAGCAAGAGGCAAAGCCTTGAAACGCCAAAGGCAAGCAGGGTCGAAACGAATCCTATTATACCGTTTTGAATGATATAAAGCGCGTTTATCTTGTTCATTCCTATACCGATAAGACGCATAAGGGATATCTCCTTGCGCGAATCGTACATATTAAGAAGGGTGATGACCGAGATAATGCAGATATTCATTATAAGGATTATAACACAAAGCACGTAAACGATATATACGCTGGTGTCAACGTTTGAGAGGACCTCTCTCATTACCTCGGAGGGAGTAATGACGAGAAGCTCGGAATTTGACTTGTATTCCTTCTGAACCGCAGACACCTGTGCGGGAGTCTTACACTTGATAAGCACAGCACATATTTCACGCTCGGAATGCTCGTCGTGCTCACTCTCTGCGTCGGTATGCGAATTGTTGCTATGTCCTGCGCCTGTGTGAGCTTCCTCGTCGGTATGAGCTTGGTCAGAATGAGAGCCCTCAAGTATATGCGCTCCGTCAGACTCCTCCTCGGCGTGAGAATGTATAGACCAGATAGTCTCGACCTGTGTAAATACCACTCCGTCGTAGGCGGTATTTGTCTTGTCGAGAATGCCCACGACCCTAAGAGGCGTTGCCGAGTGCTCGTGGCCTGCGCCCGATATTCCGTGAGAGGTAACAAGCTCGTCGCCTATCTCAAGGCCGTTCTGCTTTGCGACGGAATATCCGACAACGGCTTCCATCTTCTCGT
Organism: Eubacteriales bacterium; assembly: GCA_045588755.1. Lineage (GTDB taxonomy): Bacteria > Bacillota > Clostridia > Oscillospirales > CAG-272 > HGM12713. Next base: position 6,942 of record JAZNES010000112.1, read on the forward strand.
CAAACATCTCACCGTGCTTGAGCTTTTTGGCGATCTCGTCTGCCGTGCCGAAGAATTCGGCGCTCGTTCCGATTATCTTAGCGCCGTTATAGGCGTCGCCCATAGCAAAGGGAACTGCAATATTGACTCTCATGTCCGCGCAGAGCCGCTCGTAGTATTCATAAGAAATGGTATCGGTAATCCCGCCCGTGAAGAACATCGTGGTCATAGCAAGGTCGGTGTCGCTTCCCGCAGGACCGATTATCGTATCGTAATAGGCAGTAGTATTGACTATTCCCTCCTCTACCTGCGCCGAAACGTTGTAGGCAAGTATGCCGACCGAAGCCGAGAGGACTATTGAAAAGATAACGAGTAATATTTTGACTCGCTTAACGAGCATATTCTTAAAGGCAAACTTAAACATCTCTTCTACCTCCTCGCGTGACCTCGTTCATATCAATGGTGTAGTCGAAATATTTTGCGAGTCTTTCGTCGTGAGTGACGGCAATAAGAGTCTTGCCTCTTGCAACCTCGACTAACTGACGAATAACAGCCTCGCCGATAGCGAAGTTAAGGTTGCCCGTCGGTTCGTCGGCAAGGATTATCTCGGGCTTTTTAACAAGTGCGCGAGCAATAGCGACTCTCTGCTTCTCGCCGCCCGAAAGATGCTTGACCTTCTTATTTTTCTTGCCAAGGATGCCGAGCGACTCAAGCACCTCGTCCGCCGCGGAGGTGTCGACCTTCTCGAGCTTCAGTATGTTGATATTGTCAATGACCGTCATCTC
>JAZNES010000113.1:0-3495 GCA_045588755.1 Eubacteriales bacterium
GCCATTATTACTGCAAAAACGGTGATCTGGCTCAAAGCTGCGTAAGCTTCATTCCGTCTGATTTCACGGGAGAAAGAAGCTCATATCTTGTACACACCCTTATCATGAACGAGGATGAAAAAGGAAGTATTATAGGCGACACGGACAGTATGATCTTGACCCCCGAAATGTTTGAGACAGATATTTCAGGCTTCAAGATAGCGTCCGCAAGATCGCGGGCAAACGCAAAGTATCCCGAAAAAGAATGCGAGCCAAAGAAAGCAGAATCTACGGAATGGATGCACAACACGTATGATTCCGCAACTCTCAAAAGATTGATATATGCAACGATCTCTGCCGCGTGCGGAAAAACGAAGAGCGTATTTATACGACTGCCAAACAATGACGACGGCGCGCAGTCCCTCAGATTTTTGAATACGCTTTTGATGATAATGCCCTATCACATGAGACAGGCATTGCCTTTTGTAACGCGAGTCAGTGACATATCAAAATATCAAGGCTTCAAGCTGAAATGCATCACCTCAGACCTTTCCGATATACCGTCATCAAAGGGTGCAACGGTCAATTTCAACACAGGACTGGTCGTCGGAATCAAGGATGAAGACATCGCGGCAAACGCATACGTGGTCGATTTTTTCTACAGTATGCTCCATAACGATGCCGTAAGGCGCGAGTTCTTGCTTTATGCAAGGAATGCAGTTCAAAGCATTCCGGCGCTTGGCACACTCAATCTGAACACCATATACAGCCTTGTGTTCCTGTTCAGGTGCAGTAGCGGACTTTTTGTTGAAAAAACGATACTACCCACCGATGATAAGATCCTTGAATTTTTTACGGTGTACGAAAAATACCGCAAAGCGCTCAGTGACGAATACCGCATATTCTCCGTAAAATGTCTGGAAAGATATTCAAAGGGCAAGATCCAGATCCCGAAGAATATCTATACAAAAGTATGCAGAATATATACCCAGGAGATCCCGGGAGTAAAGCGAGTCATCATGTCGGTTGTGATCGACCTTATGCACACAGACGCTATGCGTGATAAGCTTTTTGCATTTATCAAGACAAACTATTACCGCGAGGACGAGCAGACCAGAGCAAAGATAAATAAATGTCTCTGTCAAGTGTTCTACGGTGGATTTCTGCAACCGCAGATCCTGGAGTTCTTTGACGAACATTTTGCCCAGGAGCCCATGACAACACAGAACGATATCGCAGACAGGCTTTTGCTTGCTATAAGAACGAAATCCATACAGGAAAAGATAATATGCTTCATAAACAAGTATTACGATCTGTTAAGCTCCGAGATAAAGAAAAAGCTATATAACCATATCATCGCCCATATCAAAGAGGGTGACGAATTGGCAAAGGAGCTGGTAGCAATAGTAAATGCCCACATTCTCAAGGAGCCCGAGGACTTTGTTGTTGCATTCAATAAAAAGCTCATCAGCACGGTAAATGCTGAACAGGGAAGATCAGCTCATCCCGTTCTGATATTGCTGTCAGAGACAAGCGGACACTGTAGCGATCTGATCGCAGAAAAAATATTTTCCTCATGGACAGACAAAAAAATATTCGCAGAATATATTAAGCTTATGTGCAAAGGGAACGTGGGCGAAATAGTTGACAGGATCTGCTCGGCTTTGAGCAAGGCAACAAAAATGGACAGCGATACAGTATCGCGCTTTGTTGACGAAGTCTGCACAGCCTTCGGCACTGAATCGGTAAAAACCGATGTATTCTCAATGATTGATGCACAAGAAAAAATAAATCTGCGTCTGTCGGACGTTGACGAAAACATCGCAACACTCTTTATAAATGAGTTCAACAAGCGAGTAGTAGTTCCCGTGCTCAAAAAGAGGCTCTATGACGTTTTCAAATACACGTCCAGACTGAATTCAGTCGAGTTAGTGATGGAATATGCGGAAAAGACTCCTCAGATAGCGGAGATGGATCAATATAGCACGCTTATGACGTATTATAATTTCAAAAATGCCGCCAAGGCTTGCGATATTGAAAATATGTTAGTGATGTGCTCGCATCTCGGTGAATTAACGTACGTCAAGCAGAACATTGGAAAATATATGCTTGCCGATACTGTGGCATACGTAAAAAACAGTGTCTCCGAGGCAAGCGAGAATGCAGATGCAGATAATAAGAGTTCAGAAATTCTCGCCGTAGCTGCTGTCAAGCTCTGTGCATCCTATTTGCAAAGCGAGACTCTTTCCTTGGGCTCGGTATACGATGATATCGTCGATGAACTTCTGCAGGATGCGGAAATATCCGCGTCGGAGAATAGCGATGCCTCTGTTTTGTCCAAAACCGCCACCGAGGAAGCCATACGCATCATATTGAAGATCTGCGATGTTATTTCGGTCAGTGACGAGCTTTCGCAGGATATGAAGAAAGCAATACAGAGCTCCGAGTCAGGAATTTTTGGAATTATCAATCAATATACTGTAAAACTTGGAAAGAAAAAGGCCCTTCTCATCTTGAAATCAACTCTTACTGCTCAAACCGAACTCGCAAATTTCTGCGAAAGCGCGGTCAAGCACGTAAAAATGCCAAACAACAGTATATTTGCAAAACTGTTCGGCGGAAGACAATAAAGGTCCAAAAAAGTAAACTGACAAAAGAAAAACAGATCGGGTGGCTCAATTGAGCCACCCGAAATCATTTTAGGACAGGGCGGTTAAAAACCCCATTTTTCCATTCATATAAAAAGTGCGTTTGAGCAAAATAATATCAGAGTTGCAAAGCGATCTGAAAATCGAGTGCATCTAGCGAACGGGATAATGTAAATCACGCAACGCAGATATTCTTCGTTTTTCAAGAAAGATCTGCGGCGCACTCGATTCAATATAGATATATTATTATGTAAAAAACGCCCTTGATATAAGGGCTGAATGGAGACAAATTATGGCAAACAAGAATGCTAAGAAGGCACTTGAGCAGTTCAAGATGCAGGCAGCAAGCGAAGTAGGAGTAAATCTTAACCAGGGCTACAACGGCGACCTCACATCTCGTCAGGCTGGTTCTATCGGGGATCAGATGGTTAAGAATATTAATCCCATACGAACCTTGAAATTTGAATGCAAATCCAGGATAGAAAAAGGTCATAAAACCGTTGTAGGATATAGCTTTTGCCTCACGATATGATATTGTCAATACATACTCGTGTTATTATTGAAAACTCTCGCATATTATTCTTTGTCAATGCATATACTATTATCAGGTGGAGCCCTCTTAGCCTGAATTTTGGAATCGACACCAAATAGGAGTCGATTAACGCTCTTAGCCACAAGAGGCTCCGAGACAGAGGCAGAAGCTACGTCTGCCTGTTCAATAATGTTTTGGGTTTTGTAAGCATTTCTACATGCCATACCAAAGAACAAAGGGTTATTTCATTAGTCGCTCCTCATGGTGTAAAATTCGTTTTGAGTACTCTGCACAAGTGCATTATGTTAATAAGAGCCTAGGTATGGAATATAGACC
>JAZNES010000114.1:0-2751 GCA_045588755.1 Eubacteriales bacterium
GAAAAAAGTTGAAAAATAATTACGAGTATTGTATAATGTCTATATATTTGCTTAGGAGGATTCGCTATGAAAAAAGTATTTGTATTTATCATAAGTTGTCTGTTGATTTTAGGAATTATGCCGGTTTCAGGCAATGCAAAAGATACAAAAGCGCAGACAACCTACGACGGATACTCTTTTGAGTCTTTACCTGGGTTTAACCAATTTACCTCAGATGAGTTTTCTCAGCTTTATACAACCGGCTTCAGTACACGTATGTTTGAGGTTTCGGACGAGCTTTGTCCGGAAGGTGTAGAGCAAACACTTAAGATGCCGATCTCGTCAGTCGGCGAGAAGATTATTTCTTCATCTCGTCACCTCTATGTCAAAGACCGCTTTTTTTACGACGGACTTCAGAATGTAGGCGAAAAAACTATTTTCGGGGATATTAAGCTTTCTGATTATGACGGAATTGCATTTTGGGTAGGTAATTATACGGATTCGCTGACGGTTATTTTGCGCAGATCACCTTGCGGAGGCCCATATGGCTTTGAGGGTGATGATGAGGTAAGGGAAATATACCAAAATTACGGCGCAGGAGTTTATTTCAGATCCTCCAATATTTATCCCGACGAAAACGGATACGTCTTTCTTTCTCACGAAGCCTTTCATCCGGGATATGTATGGTGGGAGCAAGGAAGTTACAAAGAGGAAATAGACTCTCTTAATTCCATTGATATAATTTTCAATAATGAAAAGCTTAATATGGGCACTGCTATATACATCGGAGACTTTAAGGCTTACAAGGAGCCTGAAGCGAACAGAACGCTTGATGAGCTTATTCTCTTATTGGAGAAGGAGGATGCAGACGGGAAATATCAGGCAAAGCTAAATGAAGCTAAGGCGGTGCTTGAGAGCGGAACTCAGGCACAGTATAAGGAAATGGTCAGAGAGCTTACTCTCATATTAAAGTCAACCCTGCTTAAAGAGCTTTATGTAAACAGCTATAATTCTATGAAAGACCGAATTACGGAATCGGGATATTCTCCAACCTCTGTGACGGGATTTTACGACGGAATGTACGTTCGCGATTCATCCATTCAGTCTATACTGCATACCAAGCAAGGGGATACTCATCTTTCAAGAATGATACTAAACTATATACTGGGAGCATATCAGGAGCTTGGAAGCTCTTTTCCGAATCACGTTATATCGGAGCTTAGGGAGACGGCGTTTGGGAATAATGACGGAGGAAATCCCGGACAGTATGCCTCTGTAATTAAGCTTGGCGGCGAAAGCTTTGCTACCCAAACGATTTCCGCCACAAAAAGCGAAACGATAGTATCTGTAGGGGTATGGCTTTCGCGAAAAGACGGAGCCTACGGAAATGTGGTTGCGGAGCTTAAAAGAAACGGTATTTCTGTCGGGGCAGACTGTATCGATGTCGGTCAGCTTTCAAATGTGAAGGAATACGTAGTCTTTGATTTCGGTTTACCTCTCACTCCTGTCAAAGAAGGAAACTATACTCTTACGCTTTCGGCTCCGCAGTCACAAAGCGAAAGCGTGATATGGTACGGACGCAGAAATTATAAAGGTCTTCCGACGGTTGTTGACGGAAATACCATTACTGCAGAAGCTTCCTTTGACGCCTTCAAAACCAATATCAGCTTTGAGAGTACGGACGTACAGCCTGACACGATACTCGCTTTGGCGCATGCTTGGATGGTTTATGCAAACGCGGCACCCGATACACCTGAGGATAATGCATTTATTGAGGAGTCGTATCCTGTAATCTGTAAGTATGTCAACGCCTTTATTAATAACGGATACATCAACGAAGAGCTAAAGCTTATGAAGACAAACTACCTTGAGCATACCAGAGACTTTCGAAAGTGGCAGGCGTATGATCTTATAACAAACACATACGCATCTCAGGTGTTTTACGAGCTTGCGCAGTATAATGAAAAGCTTGGTAACACCGAAGAGAAGGTGAGATGGCTGGAGCTTTCCGAGTTTATCCGACAGGGAATATATGAAAATCTTACAACAGAGGTGGACGGTAAGAAAATATACGCTGAAATGATCGCAATCGACGAAGATAACAAGTTTTATCAGGGTATGAGCTGGGTTAATCTCGCACCCATTGCGGTAGATTGGTATGCCTTGGACACTGATATGATGGAGGCAACTCTGGAGGTGTATGCCTCTTATGCTCAGGTTGATTACAACGGTTTACCAATGCTTGATGCCTGTTACAATATGTTCAACGGCGACTATGCCGACCACGTTATCGGTAAGGGGTATTCGTGGGAGCTTATGTTTTGTGCTGAAACAGGAAACACCGCTCGTGTCGATCAGATGATAGAGTTTATGCTGATGAACAGTCCGAGCAATAATATGTATCCTGAGAGCTGGTGGTACCCGGATATGTTTTCAGATGTCGGAAATCAGGAGCATTCCTCTTGGCTTGCTTACGGAATGGCTACTGTATTTCCTGAGCTCGCAGAAAGCCTCACTTCTCCGAACTGGGATATGGATGACGATGGCAAGATAACTGTCGCAGATGCATTGATAGTTCTTAAAACGGCGGCATTTGCATCGGATTATTCCCCTGAGGAGCATAAAAAAGCAGATTTCGACTCAGATGGCTTTGCTACTGTTGCGGACGCACTTATGGTACTGAGAAAGGCAGTCGGATTAATATGAATTAATCTTTGCGATGCTTCGGATTTATACGATTAGCTTAATTCGGTAATAAAAATAATATCAAAT
>JAZNES010000115.1:0-3496 GCA_045588755.1 Eubacteriales bacterium
TGGCGAAGTATAAAAATCCTTTCTCACAGCACTTCTGTCAAATCCCAATTTACCGTATAGGGATATCGCCGCCTCGTTGGATTCTCTGACTTCAAGGGAAAATAACGTGATCCCATTATTTTTTCCGTATTCAAGAATTGCCCTCACGACTGCTTCGCCAAGTCCTCTGCGCCTTGCATTCGGGTGGCAAGCAACGTTGGTTATCTGACCCTCGTCAAGAACGATAAGCATTCCGCAATAAGCGTATACCTTGCCTTCTTTATCAAGAGCAGCAAATCCTACCGCGCTGTCGCCGCAGAGCAATTCGAGTGATTTTTTTGACCACGGACAGCAAAAGCAGAGTTTTTCAAGCTCTGCTATACTGTCAAGCATTGTTATATCTACTTTTCGGATCTCTATATCCTGCATAGTCCGTCAATATCCGAATTTGCCCGAAAGAGAATCATCGTCCTCTATCCAGGAGGAAACGTCGATTATACGGTAATCCTCTTTTGTATCTCTTACGACTATCTTCTCGATACCCGCGTTGATTATAAGCCTTTTACACATCATACAGCTTGAGGTGCCGGGCATAAGTGAAAAATCGGCGGGAGATACGCAGACCATATACATAGTCGCACCAAGCATACGGTCGCGAGGAGCCGCGATTATAGCGTTTGCCTCTGCGTGTACAGAACGGCAAAGCTCGTATCTTTCGCCTCTCGGAATACCGAGATTTTCTCTTATACAGCTTCCGAGGTCACTACAATTCTTTCTTCCTCGGGGCGCTCCGTTGTATCCCGTAGAAACGATAACGTCGTCCTTTACTATGATAGCGCCGAACATACGGCGAAGACAGGTACTACGCTCAGCAACGGTCTGAGCAATATCAAGATAATAGTTGTGTTTAGAAACTCTTTCCATTTTTTATCTCCGCAACTCTTCAAATTTTTATTTAATACTGTATTCTCTATTATACAACCAAATCCGACATAAATCAAGTATTTTTTTATAAGACAGACCGCACCTTATTTTCCTACACAGAATTTTGAGAATATGTTGCTCACGATATCCTCTCCTATCTCTCTGCCGTCAAGCTCTCCGAGACTTGTCATCGCCTCTTCAACACCGACACAGCACAGATCGAGCGGTATACCCTGCTTTATATCGTTTGAGGCTCTTAAAAGTGCTTCCTCGGTCGCTTTAAGTGCCGAATACTGTCTTTCGTCCATAACTACAGCATCGCTGTAAATATTTATACCGTCGTTGAGGAAAAGCTCCTCTATCATTTTTTCAAGTTTGTCAAAGCCCTCTCCCGTCTTTGCCGAAAGAGCTACCGAACGCTCGAAGAAGTGATATTTTTCACTCATTTCTCTATCTGCTATATCGGATTTGTTGTAAAGACCTATTACCGTCTTTCCCGACTTTGACAGCTCGCTGTAAAATTTCTTATCCTCTTCATTCAGGCTCTCCGAAAGATCGACTACGGCAAGCACAAGCTCGCTTCTCTCTATCTCCTCTCTCGCTCTTTCTATTCCGATATTCTCAACAACGTCAGAGGTATATCTTATTCCCGCCGTATCGCTTATGCGCAAGGTCACCCCGCCAAAAGAGACCGTTTGTCGAAGGATATCTCTCGTAGTTCCCTCAATATCGGTAACTATTGCCGCATCCTGACCTACGATACGGTTATATATCGAGCTTTTTCCGACGTTTGTGTGTCCGCAGATAACGGTAGGTATTCCCTGCGACACCGCGCGTCCTGTTTTATATGTAAGGGCAAGCCCCGAGACCTCTGCGCAAACGCTCTCTATATGCTCTCTCATCTGGTCTCGGTCCATCTCGTTGAGATCCTCGTCGGGAAAATCTATCTTGGCATAAATGCTTCCCAGAACGTCAACGAGCCGAGAATAAAGTGCCTGCGTTTTGCCCGAAAGGATACCCCTCATTCCGCCTCTCGAAAGAAGAAGCTGATTTTCATTTTCGGCATCAAGTAAATAACCGAGAGCCTCAGCCTGCGTAAGCTTCATTTTTCCGTTAACGAAGGCACGTCTTGTATATTCTCCCGCAGTCGCCATTCTTGCTCCCGCCTCTATGACAGATTCCAGAACGCTTCTTGTAACGAGAGCGCCACCGTGGCAGTTTATCTCAACGGTATCCTCGCCCGTAAAGGAATGCGGGGCGCGAAATACCGCTGCCATTCCGTCGTCTATACAGATATCCTCTCCCCCGTCTCGCTTACGGTATATCTCTCCGTAAGTAAGCTTTGCCAAGGGCTGCTCCGAGAGAGGCTTGCCGTTAAAGGCGCGAAATACCTTCTGAGCTATCTCTATCGCGCGCTCACCCGAAATGCGAATGATAGCAACTCCTCCCTTGCCTCTTGGAGTAGCAACCGCGGCAATGGTATCAAAAATCATCATAATATCTAAGTTCCCCTTGGATATGTAATATTTTTTAAGATAAAGAAAGACAAGGACTGTCGCCCACACGCAACAGTCCTTGCTCGCCAAGTCCAACTATTATTCTGCCTCAGCCTCTGCAAGCTCTTCGCAATCGTCAGCGTCGCAAATAGCGATATCGCAATCGTCGCATTCATCAAAAAGGTCGTCACAATCAAGGACAAGATCCTCTGTGTACTTCTTTATAAGCTTATAAACCACGAAAGCAATTGCCGAAGCCGCTGCTACTACCGCAAGAGTTATAGCGATTATTTTACCGTAATTTGTCTTTTTCTTCTGAAACCACATAATTAAGTTCCTCCTTTAATCGTTTACTGATTATAGTATAACATATTTTTATAAAATTGCAACAATATTATAGAGAAAAAATCAAAAATTTTTTTGCTTTTTTTCATTTTGGTCATTTTTTTAATTATTTTTTCTGAAATTGCAAAAATACTCTTGAATTTTACTGAATTATGTGATAAAATAGTAAGGCTGATTATTCGTAAATGCTTTATAGCATAACACACAATGATTTTTGGAGGTATAAAAAATGACACTTTTTGAGTGGATCTTTGGTTTCATTATTATCGCTTTGTCTATCGTTCTTGTTGTGGCAGTCCTTATGCAGTCTGGAAAGGAAAAGGGACTCTCCGGTTCTATCGTAGGCGGAGCTGAATCCTTCTTCGGTAAAGGAAAAGGAAATTCCAAGGACAGATTTTTGTCTAAGCTCATAGCAAGTCTCGGTATACTTTTTGCTGTGATCGCTATAGTTATGTACGTAGTTATCGCAGCTTCGCACTGATCGATGAAAAATTACAGACCTTACGCTTACAGCCGTAGGGTCTGTTTTTTTATCTTTTCTGTCTAAATGAACAATTGACAGAATATACTATTGGTGTTATAATTAGTAAAAGTATTTTTGAGCTTTAAGGGATATCGTATGAAAAAAATAATCGCGAATTGTATATTTTTCTTACTTGTCATACCATCTCTTTTCCTTGTCTCCTGCGAGGATTTCTGTCTGCATTCCGAGATGTCAAAGGAAAGCATTTTCGCCACCTGCACAGAGCAAG
>JAZNES010000116.1:0-4328 GCA_045588755.1 Eubacteriales bacterium
TTAAATATGCTACCCACAAGGGGCTTTTTGTACTGTCTGCACAATTTGGGGCAGTTCAAAAGTCGGGGGATTTTTCTGTTTTTATTTACTTTATATTAACCGTTGCCGTACCGTCCTCGTTATAAACGATTCGGTCACCGCGGCAGTTTATGCTGTCAATAAACTCAAGGTATTCTTCCTTCGAGGCAAATTGAGGCTTGAAATTCGCAATTATATCCTTCGCTCTTTCACCGCCGTTCTCAAGAAGAAGAACGAGCATAGCAAGTTGCCATTTTGCGCTCTTGACACAAGCGGTATAGGGATCTTTTATGCAGTAGTTATCCCCGTGACAAATACCGTCAGCACCCGCCATATAGGGATGTATAACGGGCATAAGTCCGCAAAGCTCTCCCATATCGGTGCTTCCCGAATTCATCTCGGGATCAATATCAAAGGGCAGTTCGGGAACTGCAAGCTTTGCGGCATCAGCGGCAAGGTCTATCATTCTCTTGTCGTTATAAAGGGGAGCGTAGCCCGGGAAATCATCTATAGCAATATTTGCGCCCATAGAAAGAGCCGCACCGCACAAAGCCTGATTTATCTTGCGGTTTTCACGCACCATAGCGTCAAAGGTAGCTCCGCGAACAAAGCTTTCAAGGGTGACCTTTTCGGGAATAGCGTTAACGACCTCTCCTCCGTGAGTAATTATCGGGTGGAAACGAACTATATCCTTCTCCTCAAAGGTCTCGCGAAGGGCATTTGCCGCATTTATTCCCTGCATAGCGGCGTAAAGAGCGTTTACACCCTCCCACGCTGCCGCGCCGTGTGCCGAGCGTCCCTTGTAGGTCATGCTCTTAGCCACGCAGCCAACAGAGCCCTTCATAACGTGGAAGCTATTCGAGGTATGTACCATAAACGCCATATCAACGCCGTCAAAATATCCACGAGAAAGAAATTCGCCCTTTCCACCGTAATATTTGATAATTCCCTTTTCCTTAAGCTCGGTCCTGTATTCTATCTCGATAAGCTCCTCGGCGGGAACAGCGCAAAGACGCACTCTTCCGCAAAGTCTTGCAAGAACCTTTTCATTTTTAAGTGCCGCTGCGATTCCGAGAAGTGCCGCACACTGCGCGTGATGTCCGCAAGCGTGAACGTAACCGGTCGCAGGATCGGACTCCTTGTGATTAGGGCATACGAGAGAGTCGAGCTCGGCAAGTATAAGCACCTCAGGGCCCTCTCTGCCGGTATCGACCACCGTATAAAATCCGGGAATATTATCCGCCATAACGAGATTATCATAGCCAAGCTGCTTGAATTTGTCAGCCATATATTTTGACGTACCGACCTCGCGATAGCCCGTTTCGGGGTGATTCCAGATATATCTCTCCGCCTCAAGTATAAGGTCCTTATATTCTTCTACTACTTGTAATAATTCCTTCATTTCTGTCTCCTTTTATCCTATTCAGCAACTATTTTTCTGCCTTCAAGATAATATCTCTTGTCTACTGCGTGTCCCATTGAGAAGGTCTTTCTCGGCAAAGCACCGTCAAATATTACCGTTTTGAAAAGCTGAGATTTTGCCATTCCGTCAAAAATAAATCCTATCGTATCCTCTCCGCTTGAGAGTGCCTCTACAGAGCTTTCTCCGTGAATGTAATCCACCGTCACCGAGGGGTGAGAGGATATATATTTGTCAATAAAGACCTGAAGAGTGCCCACTGTAAGCTGCAACGCAGGTCTTTCAAAGACGAGCTCTCCGCGCTTTTTGTCAGCACCGTATACGTATTCGACCTTCTGCGCGTCTGCGTCGCCGCAAAGTGCCTCGGCGTATTTTCTGAGCTCCTCAAGCACGTCAGAGGGATCGACACCGAACATTACTCTGTATATAGGCTCAAATTTAAGTGCCTCGTCGTGAATATTTACAACCTCGCACAAAGCAAATCTTGACGGGTGAGAAAGAGCAGCCTTCTCTCCTATTTTCGTCTTTATCTCCTCGTAAAGCGCCTTTGCTGACGCCAAGGAATGATTTCCGTCACCGACCGCAAAGAGCAGAGGACTTATATCAGCGTCGCCGTATCTCTTTGCGATATCTTCAGGGGAGATAAGGACGTCAAGAGCATCCGAGAGCCTTTTCTGTTCATTCTCAGGAATAAAGCTTCCCTTTATCTGCCCGCCGCCGAGCATAAGCTCAAACTCATAGGAAAGCGGCATATCCTGACATTTTGCCAAAGGCTCGATAACGGTTGCCTCAGGGTCGTCTATAAGAAGCATTATATGAGGAAGCTCAACGGTCGCCCCTCGTCTTATAGCGACTCTGGGCGGTATGCGCTCGATAACGGTCGCCTCGGTGGCTCTTATAAGCGAATTTGCTCCCTTGGTGTAGTCATACTTTTCAAGATCGACGGCAAGAAGCACTCCGCGGCGGACAGAGCCGTCAGACTGCGTTCTCTCTATGTATACCATGCTCTGCTTGTGTTCGACAAGAAACTCTCCGACATACTGCTTCATTTTCTCGTTTATCTGGGGTATTCTTTCATTTTCCTCGGCAAGATAGACCTCGGGAAGTATCATATCAAGAGTTGACGGAGCATTTCCGACTGTCGCTCTTGCCGACTCCCAATATTCAGGCTCGCTTGTAAACTGGTCGCAAGCAACGACAGCCCATTTTGTCGGGTCAACTTTATTAAAATCGGGCAGAAGCAGGTCTGCCGCCTTGTAACATCTTTCCATAACGTCACCTATCTTTATCTGGCGCGTGGCCTTATTTTTTCAAAAATTGCGTGTTTTCCGCTTCTGTGAGCACTTATATACTCCTTCGGAGTCCTCACCGTCCACACAAAGCTCGGCGCGCGGAATATACCCGCGCATATCTTAAAGCTTATCTTGCTTTGACTTGACTTGTGAACTACTATAAAATCGGGTCTTGAATAAAAATTAAGAAGCATATTAGAACGGGCAAAATTGAAAAGTGTCTTTCCTTTTGCGCCTTTCTTCGTAAGCTCGGCAACTATCTGCCCTCTTGCGTATCTCGGACGGTAATTCTTAAACCATGAAAGAATAAAGGGATCAAAGGATTCTATACCGAAAGCGTCGTTGTAATCGTCGAGTATCTTTGAGGCAAGAGTGCAAATTTCGGTATTGTTCCCGTCTGATTTGATCTCTATGAGAAGAGGGACCTGTCCGTCAACGAGATGTAAGACCTCTACAAGAGTAGGTATGCGGTAATTAGTCCCCGCGAGTCTGAGATTTTTTATCTGTGCCAAGGTAAAATCGCCTATCCTGCCGCGAACCCCGCACATACGTCCAAGCGTTTCGTTGCCAAAAACAACTATATGTTTATCCTTGGTGAGCCTTATATTAAGCTCTATTCCGTATCCCGCTCGCACAGCCCTGTCAAATGCGGCAAGCGAATTTTCGGGGATAATGTCGGACCAAAGCCCCCTGCGCGCATAGTCACAGATAAGAAGATCGGTATCCGCTCCGTCGACCGCGCGAGGCATTATCAAAAATACGTATATTACAGCCGCTATTATAAATATCAGCAGTATACTCAAAACCCATAGCATTCTCAGTACGACCTAAAAAGCCCGAGGCTTTCCCTCTCCCGATAAAATATTTTACTTTCCTCTTGAATTTATTATAAAAGCTGCCTTGAGGACCGCAACTTGAGTTTTCCCGTCCGCTATCTCGCCTCGGCATATCATCTGACAAAGCTCATCTACGGGTATCTTTTCAACAGAGATAAATTCGTCCTCATCGGGCGAGCTTTCACCCCATTCAAGTCCCTCTGCCATATACATATATATTTTTTCACTGAGTATCGCAGGTGAGCCAAGATATTCCCCAATAAAGCTAAGCTTTTTGCAGGTAGCTCCCGTTTCCTCTTTAAGCTCGCGAAGCACGGCTTCCTCGGGCACTTCATCTGCCGAATCAAGCTTTCCCGCAGGGATTTCAAGCATCTCTCTGCCGACAGCGTATCTGTACTGCCTTACACAGACGACCTCTCCCTCGTCGGTTATCGGAATAACGCATACCGCGCCTATATGCTTGACGTATTCTCTGAACGCGCTCTTTCCGTTAGGCAAGGACACAATATCCTTATACAGATGTACAACCTTGCCGTCAAATATCAGCTCGGACGATAGTGTTTTTTCTTCAAAATCCGACATAGCTGCCTCCTATTTTGGTATATTTATATTATAAACCATACGCTTTTTAAAATCAATAGAAATTTTGTATATTACCCTTGAAAGATAGCCGCTTTTATGATAAAATAAAATAAAGAAATTGTGAGGTGAAGATATGAAACACGTTGATATATATTCCGACGGTGCCTGCCGCGGAAATCC
>JAZNES010000117.1:0-3298 GCA_045588755.1 Eubacteriales bacterium
CTTATATACGGCTTTTTCCTTTATTATCCTACTGCTATGAGAAAAAAGGGGATAACCGTTACAAGACTCGGCTTGCTGAAGCTTACCGATACAGTATTTAACAACATAATTATGAATACCTATCTGAATTTTCATTATGGCTTTATAAGTGCGGGCTCTCTTTCTGCTGCGATGACCGTACGGATAGGAAAGAATATAATTTTACTGCCGCTTGAGATTTTTCTGCTCTGCATATTTATGAGCGCAATGCTCAGAGCGCTTCCGAAAATCGGCGTAATGCCGGAAATAAAGTGTTCAAAAATCACGGGGAAACATATAGTTGCTCTCTGCATCCTTGCCGTTGTCGGTATAGGCTTGCTTGTAGCATATATTTCGCTCCCGTCATTCCGTGAGGTGTTGAAATTTGGCGTACAGTGATATTGAAAAAAAGCTGACGACGGTGAAAAAGCCTTCCCGCTACTGTGGTGGGGAAGTCAATGCCGTTATAAAGGATATTGAAGCAACAGAGGTCAGCTATGCGTTTTGTTTCCCTGATCTCTACGAGGTGGGAATGTCCCATATAGGTATGAAGATACTTTACTCTGCAGCGAACAGGCTTGATTTTGTGCGCTGTGAAAGAGTATTTGCGCCCGATACCGATATGATAGAGCTGATGCGGGAAACGGACACAAAGCTGTTTTCTCTTGAAAATAAGCAGCCCGTATCCTCATTTGATCTTGTGGGATTTTCTCTTCAATACGAGCTTTCGTATACCACTATGCTTAAAATGCTCACTCTTTCAGGTATACCGCTCTATGCTTCTGAACGGAAGGGACTTAAGTCTATCGTTATCGTCGGAGGACCTTGTGCGCTCAACAGTGAGCCGATAGCAGACTTTGTGGATCTCGTCATTCTCGGCGAGGGAGAAGAGGTGTGCGACGAGCTTCTTCAGCTTTTTAGAGAGAGCAAAAGAAGAGGGGATACTCGCACGGAGTTTCTTGCAAAAGCGGCGGCTCTCAAAGGGGTTTACGTTCCTTCATTTTATGACGTCGAATACGATGGGGCAAAGGTGAAAAGCATAACCCCGAACCGTGAGGAAGCTCCCGAAAAGGTGCAGAAAAGAATAATCAAAGACCTTGATCAGGTGCATTATCCCGAAAGCTTCGTTGTTCCTTACGGCGATATTGTGCACGACAGAGCTGCCGTAGAGGTTCAGCGCGGATGCATAAGAGGCTGTCGATTCTGCCAAGCGGGCTTCATTTACCGTCCTTTTAGAACGAGATCAGCAGAGTCTCTCAATAACAGCGCTCGCGCTCTTTGTGAGAATACGGGTTATGACGAATTGTCACTTCTCTCTCTTTCTACGAGTGATTATCCTGAGCTTAGCGGACTCGTAGACGATCTTAATTCTTGGGCAGAGCCTATGGGAATAAACCTTGCTCTCCCGTCACTGCGTGTAGATAATTTCTCAATAGACCTTATGAAACGCGTTCAGAAGCTTCGCAAAAGCGGGCTCACCCTTGCTCCCGAAGCGGGAAGCGAGAGGATGCGCGCGGTTATCAATAAAAACGTTACAGAAGAGGATATAATGCGTGCGGTAAATGCGGCATTTAACGGCGGCTTTACCTCTATAAAGCTTTACTTTATGCTCGGTTTGCCCTTTGAGACAGACGAGGATGTAGTCGCTATTGCCGAAACGGCACAGAAAATAGTTGATGCTTATTATGCCGGTGAAGGAAGACAGAAGGGAAAGAGTGTGTCTGTTTCCCTGAGTGTTGCCGCGTTTATTCCGAAGCCGTTTACACCCTTTCAGTATTCAGCACAAAACAGTATGGCTGAGATAGACCGCAAGCAGAAGCTTCTTCGCGCATCGGTAAAGACGGGTAAGGTCAGGCTTTCCACTCACGATGCGGATACCTCGTATATAGAGGCGGTATTTGCAAGAGGCGACAGACGCCTTTGTGCTCCTCTTGCCCTTGCGACCGAGAGAGGTGCGTATCTCGAAGGTTGGAGAGAGAATTTTTCTCTCGACTTTTGGAAGCAGGTGTTTAGCGATTGCGGAATAGATCCCGACGATTATGCCTGTCGCGAGAGAGATACCGAAGAAGTGCTTGCGTGGTCTCATATAGATATCGGAGTAAGCGATCGATTCTTTGTGTCGGAATATAAAAAAGCTCAGGAAGCCTCCGCCTCTCAGAACTGTGCCGAGAAGTGTCTTGGTTGCGGAGCGACAAAGCTTGGAGGAGGCAGATACTGTGCGAAGTGTTAGAGTCAGATATGAAAAAACCGGTGACGCCAAATTTGTTTCACATCTTGATCTTGTTCGTGCTTTTTCAAGAGCGATAAGACGTGCAGGCTTCAAGGTATATTACAGTGAAGGCTTCAATCCGCATATAAAAATACAGTTTCTTCCGCCGCTGTCCCTCGGATATGAAAGCCTTTGTGAGGCTTTTGATATCAAGGTAACGGATGATACCTCCGATAAGCAGATCGTTGATGCTCTTTGCAGGGTGTTGCCCGCGACACTTCGTGTGACGAATGCCTATGAGCCTCAGAACCCCTTTTCTGATATTGCATCGGTGCTTTACGGAATTACCTTTGAGGGAGACATCGATAAAGCTGTTACATTACTGAAGGGCGAGGGCCTTTTTATTCAGAAGAAAACAAAGCGCGGTCAAATCAGCGTTGATGTTGCGGCAACTTTGCTTTCTGCTGAAAATGTTAACGGAGAGCTTTACGTTACTCTTCCTATGTGCGAGGGGAGTCTTAACCCGCGGCACGTAATTGAGGCTCTTAATACCTATGGTAATATGAATATTGAGGATTTCGGGTGTGTCAGAAGAGAGCTTTTTGATAAAGATGGCAAGGTCTTTTTCTAATCTGTAAATTTTTTTGAAAAAACACTTGATTTCTTCGGAAGTATATGGTAATATAGTCAAGTTATAAAAGGGAGTTTCCGCTGTCCCGCATTCAAAAAAATGAATGCAATTACGGGAGAATGAAGCTCGCAGAAGGGAAAGAATTAAAAATGGACTATGTAAAAATGCTCTCTGAGCAGCAGCTCAAAAACGAAATCCCCGTATTCTCGATAGGCGATACCGTAAGAGTACACGTTCTTATCAAGGAAGGCACCCGTGAAAGAATCCAGGTGTTTGAGGGAATCGTAATCGCACGCAAGAACGGCGGCATTTCCGAAACCTTTACTGTCAGACGCGTAACCTACGGCGTCGGCGTTGAGAGAACCTTCCTTCTCCATTCCCCGAAGGTTTCCAAGATCGAAGTTACCAGAAAGGGTAAGGTTCGCAGAAGTAAGCTTTAT
>JAZNES010000118.1:0-3042 GCA_045588755.1 Eubacteriales bacterium
CAAGATGGGCAGCTCCAAAGGGAGTGCCGATACTCGGTATTAATCTTGGAAGAGTCGGATATATGACAGAGCTTGAGATAGACGAGCTTGAGCTTCTTGATAAATATTTTGCGGGAGAATACCGCATAGAAGAAAGAGCTATGCTTCAGGTAACGATGATGTCTTCAGAGAAAACGCGCAAGTTTTCTTCCTTTGCGCTCAACGACGTCGTTATAGCAAACGGAAATACCGCGCGTATCGTTGACCTTATGCTTATGGACGATTCCGAGCTTATATCTACCTACCGTTCCGACGGTATCATAGTGGCTACCCCCACGGGTTCAACGGCATATTCTCTCTCGGCGGGAGGACCTATTATCGATCCTAAGCTCTCTTGCTTTTGCGTTACGCCGATATGTCCCCATTCGCTCGGGGCAAGACCCGTTGTTTTCCCCGATACCGCAAAGCTTCAGATAAAGAACATATGCGTAAGAGAAAAGCTGCTTCATATAACGATCGACGGAAGAGTTAATTTCGATATGTTTTACGGTGATATGGCCGAGGTTACAAAGTCGGAGCTTACTACAAAGCTTATACGCTTGAAATCGGGTGGCTTTTATTCAAAAATAAGAGCAAAGAAATTTGTGTGATAAATAAAGGAGATTATATATGAAAGCTGAGAGACAAAAGGCGATAATTGAGCTGATAACGACCTATGAAATAGAAACGCAGGAGGATATGATAAGCCGTCTGCGCGCTCTTGGATACGACGTTACTCAGGCTACCGTTTCAAGAGATATACGCGAGCTTCAGCTTACCAAGATGCTCTCAAATCACGGAACCTACAGATACGTTAAAAATTCTCACAGAACGCATAGCGGTAACGTTAAGTTCAATAATGCCGTTCTTGAATCTATAACGAGCGTCGATTATTCCGATAATATCATAGTTTTGAAGACCTATCCCGGTCTTGGCATGGCGGTAGCTTCGGGCGTTGATTCACTTAACGTTCCCAATATACTTGGCTGTATTGGCGGTGACGACACTATTATGATAGTCACCGGCGGCAGAGAGGCTTCAAAAGAGATAAGTGCAAAAATAAAGGAAATGATGAAATCTCTCTGAGAAGGTTTTTGTTATGATTTGTGGACTTCATATTGAAAATATTGCCGTCGTAAAAGAGCTTGACCTTGAATTTGGCGGGGGCTTTAACGTATTGACGGGAGAGACGGGAGCGGGAAAGTCTATAATAATAGACAGTCTGAATCTTCTTTCGGGCGGGCGCGCTGACCGTGAGCTTATAAGGCGTGGAGAGAACACGGCGTTTGTCAGCGCGGTGTTTACCGATATAGATGATAACACAGGGGCACTGATCTCCGAAATGGGATTTAACTGCGATAACGGGGAGCTTATGCTCAGCCGTTCTATCACGAGCGACGGAAGGTCGTCGGCAAAGCTTGACGGAAGGAGCGTGACTCTTTCGGTGCTTCGAGATGTATCGGCTATACTTTTCAACATTCACGGACAGAATGATAATCAGTCTCTTCTGCGTCAATCAAATCATATAAACATACTCGACCGCTTTGCCTTGGGTGATAATGAGCTTTGTGAGTATTCAAGACTCTACAAAGAGATATTGCACCTGAGAACAGAGATAGATTCGCTCAATAAGGACACTATGGAAAAGAATAGGCTGCGCGAGATGCTTGCCTTTCAGATAGCCGATATAGACTGTGCGAAATTGAAGGTCGGCGAGGAAGAAGCACTTGAGGACGAGCTGAAAAAGCTTGAAAATCTTGAACGTGTCAATAAGAGCATCTCACTTGTCAGAAGGGCAGTGTCGGGATCAGATAAGGGCGCGGGGGCAATATATCTTTGTGACAGAGCCTCGGCGGCTCTCTCTCAGATAAGCGATTGCTTTCCCGAGGCAAAGGAGCTTTCCGAGCGTCTTTCAAATATAAGATATGAGCTTGAGGATATTGCCGAGTCGGCGGAGAGAATAAACGACATAGATGAAGCTGATCCGACGGCAAGACTTGACGCTATCGGTGCAAGACTTGAAATTATCTTAAGGCTAAAAAGAAAATACGGACCGACAGTGTCGGATATTCTTGAATTTCGTGAGGATGCCGCCAAAAGACTTGATGAGCTTGAAAACTCAGAGCTTATCTCAAAGGATCTTCAGGAAAAACTCGGAGGCCTTGAAGAGAAGGCAAGAGAAATGGCACAAGCGCTCCACGAGAAGAGAGTGCGCGCCGCCTCTGTATTGCGTGACAGAGTAAGCAAAAGCCTCGAGTTCCTCGATATGCCGAAGGTCAGATTTGACGTTTCTATAACGCAGGACGGAGAGCTTCACGCATTCGGAATTGACAGAGTGGAATTCCTTATTTCGACTAACATCGGAGAACCTCTTATGCCTATGGCAAAGATAGCCTCGGGCGGTGAGCTTGCGAGAATAATGCTTTCTCTGAGAAGTGTTATAAACGATTGCGACGGTACGTCTACGATGATATTTGACGAGATAGATACGGGAATTTCGGGAAAGACCTCCCGCAAGGTAGGTATAAAGCTCTGTCAGATAGCAAAGGGCGCACAGGTCATCTGTGTTACCCATTCGGCGCAGATAGCATCACTTGGCGACTCGCATTTTCTTATCAGTAAGAGCGAAAATGAGGGAAGAATGCAGACCTCTATTTCGTATCTTGAGGGTGAGGACAGAGTGTGTGAGATCGCGAGAATACTCGGCGGTATAGATATTACAGATCTTCAGAGAGAGGCCGCAAGGGAAATGATAGACGAAAGAATAAATTTAATTTAATTGCAATAGCACTTGAATTTATTTCTCAAATGTTATATAATTAAAAGGTTAGATGATTTTTTGTAAATCAATTTGGAAAGGCAAAGACAATGATAGAAATTAAAAGGATCATATCCGAAAAAATCGCAGAAAAGTTAAATTCCTTTGGTAACAGCGAGGTAACTGCCGAGAGGATCGTTCAGATGCAAGTCGGAGGCCAAGCGGTCGGAAGACAAAGGGCTATGACAACTCCTTGGCTCACAGAA
>JAZNES010000119.1:0-2215 GCA_045588755.1 Eubacteriales bacterium
GCTTTAGCATCATGTTCACTGATACCCTTGTCGATAGCACCCTTTATAAAGCTATTGCATTCAGCATTAAGAAGATCAGCTTTCTTTTTTGCCATAGCGCGTCTGACTATATCTGCATGACCGAAGGAAAAGCCTGCGATCTCTCGGCATATACTCATAACTTGTTCCTGATACACAGTGCAACCGTACGTTGAGGAGAGTATAGGCTTAAGCTGCGGCAGAGCATATTTGACCTTGTCCGGATTGTGACGTCCCTCAATATATTTCGGGATGGAGTCCATAGGACCGGGACGGTAGAGGGCTATTGCCGCGATTATATCATCAAATCTCGATGGGCAAAGCTCAGTGAGCATTTGACGCATACCTGACGATTCAAGCTGAAAAAGTCCCAAGGTGTTTCCGTTTGAGATAAGCTCAAATGTCTTCTTGTCATCAAAGGGGATCTTTTCAATATCAAAATTCGGTTCTGCTTCCTGAATCGATTTTACGGTGTCGTCTATTATGGTAAGATACCTCAAACCCAAAAAGTCGAACTTCAAAAGACCGAGGTTTGCTATGGTGTTCATATCAAATTGCGTTACCACCGCATCCTTGCTTGTAGCAAGCGGTACGTAATCGGATATAGGCTCGTCGGTTACTACGATTCCCGCGGCGTGTATTGTTATATTTCGTGGCATACCCTCGATAGCCATAGCGGTATTTATAAGCTTTTGAGCATCCTCAGAGCTGTTGTATATTTCTCTGAGCACGGGTAATTTGAGCGCGGCTTCAATAGTAATACCCAAGTCTCTTGGAATAGCTCTCGCGACCTTGTCGACCTCGGAGTAAGGCATTCCGATAGCGCGTCCCACGTCTCTTACAGCGGCGCGCGCGGCGAGAGTACCGAAGGCTGCTATTTGCGATACCTTGTCGTAGCCGTATTTCTCAAACATATAGGCTATGACCTCATCGCGTCTGTTATAGCAGAAGTCAACGTCAATATCGGGCATACTTACACGCTCAGGGTTGAGAAAACGCTCGAAAAGAAGATCAAATTTTATAGAGTCTACGTTGGTAATACCTACAAGATAGGCTACTATACTTCCCGCGCCGGAACCTCTTCCGGGTCCTACGGGAATATTTTTTGATTTAGCATAATTTACGTAATCCTCGACTATAAGAAAATAGTCGGAGTATCCCATAGAGTCTATTACGCTAAGCTCATATTCTATGCGCTCTATATATTCTTCCTTTGAGTGAGTTGAAAAATCAATAGAGTTGTTTCTTATTTTAGCTTCAAAGCCCTCAAAGGTAAGCTTACGAAGATATTCGGATGCTGAAAGATCTCCGTTTATCTTGTATTTTGGAAGCTTTGTTTCTCCAAATGAAAAATCAAAGCTACACATATCCGCGATCTTTACAGTATTTTCAATAGCACCTTCATATTTTTCAAAGAGGGCTTTCATTTCGTCGGTGGTCTTATAATAAAACGCATCGGTTTCAAAGCCTATCGGTCTGCCGTCGGTTATGACAGTATCTGTCTGGATGCACATTAAAATCGCTTGAGTTTGCGCATCGGCTCTGCGAAGATAATGGCAGTCATTCGTTGCGACAAGAGATATATCGCAGTCTTTTGCGAGAGCGACCAGAGAGGGAAGTATTTGTGCTTGCTCGGCAAGCCCGTGATCTTGAAGCTCGATATAAAAGTTTTCTTTTCCAAAGATAGCTTTTAACTTAAGTGCATATTCCTTTGCGGAATTGTAATCCCCGCTTGAGAGCTCCTTGGGTATCCTTCCCGCAAGGCAGGCTGAGAGGGCTATAAGTCCTTCTGAATGTTGCGCGAGAAGCTCGTCGTCGATTCTCGGCTTTGAATAAAATCCCTCGGTAAATCCCTTTGATACCAGATATATAAGATTTTTGTATCCTATCTCGTTTTTGCACAGCAAAACCAAATGATAAGCCTTTGAATCAGGAGAGGCACTCTTGTTGAATCTTGATTTCGGAGCGACATACACCTCACAGCCTATTATCGGTTTTATATTTTCTTTTTTACAAGCGTTGTAGAATTCTACCGCACCATACATAGCTCCGTGATCGGTTATAGCTACCGCTGTATGCCCACACTCAGCTGCACGCTTGGGGATCTCACTTATTCTGCAAGCGCCGTCGAGCAGGCTATATTCGCTATGGAGATGAAGATGTACAAATTCGGACATGTGGTGATACTCCGTTTCTT
>JAZNES010000120.1:0-4949 GCA_045588755.1 Eubacteriales bacterium
GTTCCTTTCAAAAGCGGTCAAGGGATTGCCCACGACGCTTATGTATAAATTTATCAGGACTAAAAAGATAAAGGTAAACAGAGCAAGAACGGCGCAGAACTATATGCTCTGCGAGGGGGACGAGATACAGCTCTTTATAAAGGAGGAATTCTTCGATTCTCCCGAAAAGGATAACTCTGCCTTATCGTCTATAACTCCCAAGCTCGATATAGTGTATGAAGACGATAATATAATGCTTCTGAATAAGCGTCCGGGCGTACTCGTTCACGAGGATACCGACGGGGTGGATAATACTCTTATTATGCACGTAAAGGCATATCTTTTCTCAAAAGGTGAGTATGACCCGAACAATGAGCAGTCATTCGCTCCCGCGCTTTGTAACCGCATAGACAGAAATACGGGTGGAATAGTTATTGCCGCAAAGAACGCCGAGGCACTTCGTGTTATGAACGCTAAAATAAAAAACAATCAGATAAGTAAATTTTATCTGTGCGCCGTAAGGGGTGTTCCAAATCCCAAAAAAGCCGAGCTTACGGGATATCTCAAAAAGAATAGCAACGACAATATGGTAGAGGTGAGAGAGAAATATTTTTCGGGCTCAAAGCAGATAATTACAAGATATAATACCGTGAGCTCGAAAAACGGAAATTCTATCCTTGAAATAGAGTTGGTAACAGGACGAACCCACCAGATAAGAGCGCATATGGCATTTATCGGGCACTCACTTCTGGGCGACGGAAAATACGGAATAAACAGGGAAGAAAAGAAAAAGGGATACAAGCATCAGGCTCTTTACGCGTACAGACTCGCTTTCGATATTACCGACGAGGAAAATCCGCTGTCCTATCTTGAGGGCAAGGAATTTTCAATAAACAAAGATGATATTTGGTTTTTGAAGGATTTTTAGGAAAAATTTTCTTGGCTTGCAGAAAATAAATATATCCTCAAATTACTTGACAATAACGGCATAAAATGTTATAATGTGGGTGTAGAAATTTTTTTATCTATGGAGGACATTACTATGAAAAAATCTATCAGAATCATCGCTCTCGCAATGGTTGCAGTAATGCTTTGTATGGCTCTTGCATCTTGCGGCGGACCTTCCGGCGAGTATGGCTCGGACGATTACACACTTAAGTTCTCAGGGTCTAAGTTTGTAGTTACTTACAAGGGCCTTACCGAAAACAAGGAGCTTACCGGTAAGTTCGAGATGGGTAAGGATGACGACGGCGACAAGACTATCACCTTCACAATGGATGAGACCGAGGGTGGCGGAATTCTCGGCGATCTCGCAAATGCAGCTGTAAAAGCACTTTTTGACGGAACAAAATCCTATAATTCCGGCAAGGACGATAACGGTTCTTACATTGAGATCGGCGGTCTCAGACTCTACAAGAAATAATTAAACGTTATTATAATAAAAACCACCGAGCACGCTCGGTGGTTTTTTGTATTCAAAGGCAGTAGGGAAATATCGCAAAGAATTGAAGGATACTGCCTATAAGAACGAAAAGATGAAAGATAGAGTGGCTGTATCTTTTGCTCTTCTTTTTGAAAAAATAGTATATTCCCGCGCCTATCGTGTAGGATACTCCGCCTGCAAGAAGGAAAAATATACCTTCAGTTGCTATTGCCGCAACTGTTTGCTTCCACGCAAAGACTATACACCAGCCCATTACGAGATAGCATATAGCTGAAAATTTAGAATAGCGCTTTATGTCTATCGCGTTGAGGACTATTCCGACGATCCCCGCGCTCCAAACGACACAAAGTATCGTCCAGCCGAGAAGCGCGTTGTATTCTCTCAGAGGTCCGATCGCGATAGGGGTGTAAGTACCCGCGATCAAAAAGAAGATAGAACAGTGGTCAAGCACCTGAAATACCTTCTTTGAGGTCAGTCCCCGAGATAATCCGTGGTAGATGCTTGACATAGTGTAGAGAATGATGAGAGAAAGTCCGTATATCGAAGAGCCGATCACCCCGTAAATATTATGCCGTATTATAGAGAGCGTTACGCAAAGAAAGAGAGCAATAACGCCAAGTCCCCCACCGACTATGTGAGATACCATATTAAATATTTCCTCTCCACGAGTATAATCGGGAAGGCTTCTTTCCGACAGCTTCTGACGCACCATTTTTATATCTCCTTATCATAAATTCATTATATAGTAATCAATACTATATCATAAAATCTTCAAAAAGTCAATGCCTTTCAAAAAATATTATTTTGTTTTATATTATTATTGCAATTGCTTACTGTATATGATAAAATGTATAATGTTATATCGTTATACCGATCGGGATCTTATCTGAGAGAGGAGGAAAAATGTTAAAGCAACTTTTGGAAAAATTAAAAGAGGCGTGTTTCGCGGTCTTTCCCGTAACTGTCATAGTGCTTGCGTTGTGCTTTACACTTATTGAAGCCGGCACTGATTTTATAATTTTATTTTTGATAGGAGCAGTGCTTCTTATTCTTGGAATGACACTCTTTACCCTTGGTGCTGACGTTTCTATGATGAGAATAGGTCAGGCTATAGGTTCACATATAACCAAGTCAAGAAAGGTGATATTTATAGCGCTCATATGCTTTGTCCTTGGTGTTATAGTTACTATTGCTGAACCCGATCTTCGAGTTCTTGCCGAGTCTGTACCGATAGTAGATACGAGCGTTATGATAATATCGGTCGCTGTCGGTGTCGGAATATTTCTTGCGGTCTCCTTCTTCAGAGTTTATCTTCAGGTAAAGCTCTCTTACATATTCTGGATAATGTACGTGCTTGTTTTCCTGCTCGCCCTCTCTCCGCTTATCCCCAACGATTTCGTAGCGGCAGCATTTGACTCGGGCGGAGTCACTACGGGACCTATAACAGTTCCGTTTATCATGGCTCTCGGTATCGGTCTTGCATCTGTAAGATCTGATAAGAATTCTGCCGAGGACAGCTTTGGTCTTGTTGCGCTCTGCTCTATAGGACCTATCCTTACCGTTCTTATTTTGGGCGCGCTCAACGACACCTCGGGCGTAAGCGCGGGAAGTGAAAATATAGCTGAATATGTGGGAATAAAAGAGATAATTTTTGCATACCTGAAAGCTATTCCTCACTATCTCGAGGAAGTAGCGTTCGCATTTTTGCCCATAGTGGCTTTCTTTGTGATCTTTCAGATATTCTTCCTCAAACTCAACAAAGTAAGTGTCGTAAGAATATTCGTTGGTATGTTCTATACGTATCTTGGATTGGTCTTATTCCTTACGGGAGTAAACGTTGGATTTATGCCTATGGGAACCTTTATAGGAAAATCACTTGGAGAGGGCTCGTATGCCTGGGTGCTTATACCGATAGGCGCGCTGATAGGTTGGTTTATAGTTTCGGCTGAGCCGGCGGTACATACGCTAAAACAACAGGTCGAGGACGTTACCGAGGGAGCGGTTACGGGCAAATCGGTAGGACGCGCTCTCGCAGTGGGAGTTGCGATCTCGGTAGGCCTTGCGATGCTCCGAGTGATAAGCGGAATATCTATATGGTATATTCTTATCCCCGGTTATCTCTTCTCACTCGTAATGACCTTGTTTGTTCCGCCAATGTTTACGGCTATTGCCTTTGACTCAGGTGGAGTGGCGTCTGGTCCTATGACGGCGACCTTCCTGCTTCCGATGGCGCTCGGTGCTTGCGAAGCGGTAGGCGGAAATACCTTGACCGACGCATTTGGGCTTGTTGCATTCGTTGCGATGACACCTCTTGTGACTATTCAGCTTTTAGGCCTTATCTCAAAGCTTCGCGGATTGCGTGTAAGCCGTGCGGCTGTTGCAGATGTGGTTCTTTCTGATGAGATCGTGGAATTTGACCTTGATGAAAAGGAGGACGTTGAAAATGAAAAATAATTTGTGCGCGGTATTTTCTATCGTTGATTACAGCCGAGGCGCAGAGCTTGCGGCGATATATCACGATGCAAAGATCCCCGTATGGTTTTCTACTCACGGATACGGTTGTGCCGATACCTCTATATTTGAATATCTCGGATTTGGCGAAAATAAGAAAAGCATTATGATAAGTCTGCTTTCTTCGGAACGCGCAAACTACATTTTCAGCTTGGTAGAGGAGAAGATGCATATAAGCAAGCCCGGAAAGGGAATCTTGTTTTCGGTGCCTATGTCAAGCTCAACGGCATTCCTTGCGGGGCTTGTAGACAGAGATGATAAAAACCATCCTAAAATTTCTAAGGAGAGTGAAGAGTATATGTCAAGCGAACATAATTATGAGCTTATTATAACGATAATTACAAGTGGATATTCAGCAGCCGTCAAGGAGGCGGCGGTCTCGGCAGGTGCCCGCGGAGGAACTGTTATTCACGCTCTCGGACAGGGCGGAGAAGAGGCAATGAAGTTCCTCGGTATAGCGATACAGGCAGAGAAGGAGATAGTCCTCAACGTTGTGGGAAGCGACCAGAAGGCAAAGGTCATGAGTGCAATTGCCGAGGCTGTTGGAATAAATACACAGGGAAGGGGTATCATATTCTCCCTGCCCGTTGATTCAGCCTTCGGATTGAGCGGTGTAAATGGCGCAAATAACGAGGGAAAGTGATTTTTAGGCGTGTACAATAAAAGCAGAGTGCAAAATGACAAGACAGATGATGACAATACCGCTAAAGGCGGCTGCGGAGCTTCTGTAACAGCTATGGGACTTGCACTTGTTGCAACACTTGGACTCGGTGTTACAGTTCTTAGAAAGAAAAACTGATCAAATACTTGATAAAGATCGAGGGCACTGCTTTTGCAGCGCCCTCTTTTGAAAATATGGGTCAATTACTTAGTCTTGAGGCTGTTCTCGTAGCTCTCAATCATTTTCTTTACCATCTGACCGCCGATGCTTCCTGCCTGACGTGCGGTGAGATCACCGTTGTAACCCTGAGTGAGATTTACACCAACTTCGCTTGCAGCCTCCATCTTGAACTTT
>JAZNES010000121.1:0-3040 GCA_045588755.1 Eubacteriales bacterium
CCCTTGTTGGTTTTCATAGACCACTAAATTGGGATTTATCGGGGAGAATTAAATTTTTAAGGGAATGTAATTTTAAGGCTCCCTCTGGGAGGGAGCTGGCGCCGGAGGCGACTGAAGGAGAACGCGTTACCATGACATAAATTCAAGCTCAACGTCACGCAGGCTCCTTCCACCGCTATCGCGGTCCCCCTCCCTCTCGGAGGGAGGCTAAATTAAAAATCCCCCTTCTAAACTCACCTACAAATCAAAATTTGAAGCTTTCAAATAAAATCCTTTATACCGCTTGACAACAGCGAATGTATTTGCTATAATCCACTTGAAGTCAATAACAACTTTATTTTCGGAGGTTTTTGATATGAATAAAAGCACCTTATACGCAGGATACGGCAGAGCTGTTATGACGCCCTCGGAGCCCAAGGCTCTTTGCGGATATCCCGAGCCCGACCGAATATTCAACGAGGTTGGCGACGACATTTGCGCCTCCTGCACGGCGCTCCGCGATGCTCATGGAACTGTCGTTCTCCTTTTTTCGATCGATTTCCTTCTTTTCGGCACAGAGACTTGCGATACGATAAGAAAAGGGCTTGAGGACGAGCTTGGCGTTAAGCGCGAGCACATTCTGCTTAACGCGACTCATACTCACGCCTCCTGCGCGTCTGTCGCCGAAACGCTCTTGGCTCACTGTATAGAAGCGGCAAAGGAGGCAATTGCCGACCTTTCTGAGTGCGAGGCCTACACGGCAACAAGAGAGACTATGCGCTTTACCTTCTGCCGCAGATTTCTCACCAAGGAGGGCAAGCTCTTTGAATACAAAAACCGCCCCCTCATCTTTAGCTTTGAGGAAGAACCCGATGAGAACGCATATCTTATAAAATTCGCACGCGAAGGCAAAAAGGATATAGTCCTTGCCAATTTCGCATCACATAACGACACCGTTTACGGCTGTGAGGGAAGAAGACTCACTCTCTCTGCCGACTACGTCGGCGCGACGCGCAAGCACTTTGAGGAGAATAACGACGCCTACCTTTCCTTCCATATGGGCGCGGCGGGTGACCTCAATCCCGTAAATACTCCTTATCCCTTCTATTCCTTCCCGGGCACCGACAGATACGGTCGTCTTCTCGCCCGTGAATTCGCCGAGGGCCTTCGCGAGGCAAAGAAGCTTGACGGTGAGAAGACGGTTCGCTCGACAAAGGTGACCTTCGAGGCAGAGATAGACCACTCAAGAGACGGAGATCTTGAAATAAGCAAAAAGATATATTCTCTTTTCTACGATGAGGAAAAGCAGGAAGAGGCAAGAGCGCTCGCCGAGGAGCACGGCTTTTTCAGCGGCGTGCTTGAAGCGGGAACTATCATTGAAAAAGCTTCTATGCCTAAAACGACAACTATGGAGCTTTCGGTCATCTCTGTCGGCGATATTGCCTTTGTAATAGCGCCTTATGAAATGTTCAACCACACGGGCATACAGATACGAGAGAACTCAAAATTCGACACCACCTTCATCTGCGCCTACTCAAACGGCTTCCACCGCTACATCCCGACGCTCGTCGGATTTTCTCACGGCGGATACGAAATGGTGACCTGCGTCTATAAGCCCGGCACGGCAGAGGAGTCGGTCAAGGAATACAAAAAGCTCCTTGACGAGCTTCATAAATAAAAAACACCCCGACAAAGCGGACCGCTTTGTCGGGGTCAATTCATTATTTCTTTTTCTTCTTAAATTCTTTCATGCCGTTGGTGCTTCCGCCGTCGCAGAGAACGTCGACTCCCGCAAGATATCCGTTGCGCTCATCGGCAACAGAGGCGAGCGCAAAGCCCAATTCCTCGGGTCTGCCCATTCGCTCCTCAGCCGAGAAGGGAATAAGCATTCCGCCATCCTTCTTTTCAAGATTACCCATATCGGTAGCGATAAGTCCGGGGCTGAGCGACACGACGCGTATACCCTTTTTACCGTATTCAAAAGCGCATTTCTTAGCATACCAAACGACGAAATTCTTTGAAAGCGAGTAAGCAAAGCCCTTTTTCTGATATTCGTCCTTAGGAAGACTGCTCTTCTTTATGAGCTTCTTGAGGAAGAGCTCCTCGTCGGTCTCCGCCAAAGCATATGCCTTCTTGCTTATAATGAAGGAGGGAAGAATGTACGCCGAGTTCGAGGAGACGTCAACGATAACGCTTCCGGGCTCCATCACCTTTGAGAATTCCTGATTGATATAGACCGTACCGAGAGCATTGATCCTCAGTATGCTCTCCTGAGTGCCCTTCATAGCGGGCGAAACGCCTGCCGAATTTATAACGTTCTTGACAGTGCCGAGGGAGGCTGCGAATTCAACGAGCTCCTTAACGCTTTCTCTGTCAGAGGTATCGCAGGTCTTGGCGTATGCCTCATATCCGAGTGCCTTGAGCTCTTCAACTGCGCCCTCAAGCTTACTCAAGGTCCTGCCCGAAATAACTATTATCTTATCCTTGGGCATAAATTTTGCAGCTTCAAGTCCCATTCCGCTTCCGCCGCCTGTGATAACACATACGTTTGCCATAATATTGTTCTCCGTTTCATTAATTTTACTATTCCGATAACTAACTATCTTGATAATTATACCTTATATTCCGTCGGTTGTCAACAAAGAAAATTCTGGAGCTTCCCCGAAATCCGAAATAGCGAAAATCGTTATTTGCACCCGCAGAGCAGGTAAAATCTGCTTTATGGCAGCCTCCGCTTTATTGCGCTCTTTGCCACAACCCTTGTCAGCGCACGGTATGTTCGATGAGTGTACGGCTCACCAGCGCAAAAAAGAAAAGCACCACGGCTTCCGTCCTTTCGTACGGGAATTTCGCCTTTGGCGAATATATCCTCGCCCTGCGCCTTGAATGCGAGCTTTCAGATCTTCGGGCGGGATATGCGAACCCATCCGTGCGCCCTTTTGCTTTCAAAAATTTTTTGTCTATCGGCGCACGGTGGGTTCGATGCGGTCCGTAAGGACCGTCAAAAACAAAAAAGCCACCTCGATTGAGGTGGCTTTTTGTTTTTGGTGACCCGTACGGG
>JAZNES010000122.1:0-2888 GCA_045588755.1 Eubacteriales bacterium
CTGAAGGAGAACGCGTTACAATGAAGCAAATTCAGGCTCAACGTCACGCAGGCTCCTTCCACCGCTATCGCGGTCCCCCGTCTCGCTACGGCTCGGTCACGCTCGGGCTCTGACACCACACCGTGGTGTCATTCACTCCCCCTCGCGCCGCTTCGCTACCTCTCGGAGGGAGGCTAAATTAAAAAATCCCGTTTGTAAACACACCGACAAATCAAAAATTGAAGACAAAAAACGGCAAAGCTCTTGTATTAAAAATGGCGGTGTGGTAAAATGGTTTTGAAAATATTAAGGAGCAGAAAGATGTATAAGGATATATTCGGAAAAAACAGAATAAAGCTTGGGCTTCACATACACACGAGCCTTTCGGACGGCAGCCTTTCGCCCGAAGAGGCGGCGCAGAGATATAAGGCGGCGGGGTACGATGCCGTTGCCTTTACCGACCACAGGATCTGTGGCGAGGAAAAACAGATAGAGGGGCTTTTCGTCCTTTCGGGCGCGGAATACGACGTTGGGTACGTTGACTGTAATGAAGGAGTTTATCATATCCTCGCTCTTATGTGTGAGTGCGATCCCCTTCCCGACGGCAAAAAGAGAAGCTCGCCGCAAGAGGTCATAGACGCCATACACGCCGCAGGCGGTCTTGCCGTTCTTGCCCACCCCGCGTGGTCGCTCAACACCCCCGAAATGATAAAGGCGCTGCGCGACGTTGACGCGACCGAGATATATAACGCCGTGTCGGATTACGGTTTCTCACGAAGAGGTGATTCCTCTCTTGTCGTTGATATGATGGCTATGCAGGGCTATTTTTATCCCCTTCTTGCCACCGACGATTGCCATTATTACGAGGACGGCGATTGCTGTAATTCCTATATCATGGCAGAGTGTGAGAGCGTTTGCCGAGAAGAGATAATGGCGGCGATAAAGGAGGGCAGATTTTATGCCTCACAGGGCCCCGAGATACATCTGTCAAGAAAGGGCGATACCTTCAGAGTCGACTGCTCGCCCGTCAGCGAAATAGTATTTATGTCAAATGCCTGCTTTTCTCACCGAACCTTTTCGGGAGAAGACCTGACGAGCGCCGAATATACACCCAGATACCCTCACGAAAGCTATATCAGAGCCTACGTCACCGACGCGAACGGCAAAAGGGCTTGGAGTAATTGTATAAAGATAGATTGATAGATAGTTTGTGTAAAGGATTATTGCGAAAACCTTTTTGAAAAAAGGTTTTCACACTTTCCAAAAACTTTCCTTACATTTTGGGATAGCTCCCGCAGCCCTTGCTCCGCCCTCACGTGCTCACCACGGGCATAAACAAATGAGGTGAGCGGTATTCGAAGTGAGGACATCACAAAAACTTTTGCCAATTTGGTAAAAGTTTTTTGAAGGGGGTGCGGGGGAAAGCTTTTTCTCAAAAAAGTTTCCCCCGCATCAACCTCAAACAACTTTATAAATCAAAATTTGAAAAACAAGGCGCGAAAAACGGCGGGGTGACCCGCCGTTTTTAATTGGTTTTATGATTATTTCTTCAAAGCGATAGCTGCTTTTGCCTTTGCTACGATATCTTTTGCGGTCAGACCGTAAAGCTCGAGCAGAGGAGGAACCTTGCCGCTTCTTCCGAATTTGTCCTCGACGCCAACGCGGAGAACGGGAACGGGGTATTCCTCACAAACTGCCTCGGAAACCGCAGAGCCGAGACCGCCGATGATATTGTGCTCCTCTGCGGTAACGATAGCACCTGTTTCCTTTGCTGCTGTCGCGATTATCTCTCTGTCGATAGGCTTGATGGTGTGTATGTTGATAACGCGAGCGGAGATCCCCTCCTCTTCAAGAAGCTTTGCAGCCTCAAGCGCGGTATTTACCATAATACCCGTAGCCACGATGGTAACGTCATTTCCGTCGGTCATCTTTATTCCCTTACCCATCTCGAACTTGTAGGTCTCCTTGTCGTAAACGACCGGAACTGCCATACGTCCGAAGCGGAGATATACGGGACCGTAGTGATTTATCGCGAACTCAACTGCCGCCTTTGCCTCTGTGTCGTCAGCGGGGTTGATGATGATCATACCGGGAATGGTTCTCATAATTCCGAGGTCCTCAAGACACTGGTGGGTAGCGCCGTCCTCGCCGACGGTAACGCCTGCGTGAGTTGCGCCGATCTTAACGTTGAGATGAGGATAACCTACCGAGTTTCTGATCTGCTCAAATGCGCGTCCTGCCGCGAACATAGCGAAGGAGGAAGCAAAAACCACCTTGCCTGTGGTAGCGATACCTGCGGCAACGCTTATCATATTACCCTCAGCAATTCCGCAGTCGAAAAATCTTTCGGGGAATTTCTTCTTGAATGTACCTGTCTTTGTCGCTGCCGCAAGGTCTGCGTCAAGAACGACGAAATCGTATTTTTCACCGAGCTCGGCAAGCGCGTTGCCGTAAGACTCTCTTGTTGCTATCTTATCTGCCATTTATATTTACCTCTCTTATTTGCGAATTTGCTTCATTAAAGGGTAGCTTCAAGCTCTGCTACTGCCTTTGCGTACTGCTCGTCGTTGGGAGCAGAACCGTGCCAGCCTACCTGATTTTCCATGAAGGAAACGCCCTTGCCCTTTACAGACTTTGCAATGATTGCGGTGGGCTTGCCAACTACTGTGCGAGCTTCCTTGAAGGCAGCCTCGATCTGATCGAGATCGTGAGCGTCGATAGAGATAACGTGGTAGCCAAAGCCCTCGAGCTTCTGCTCGTAGGGAGCGGGATTCATGACCTCGGCAACGGGTCCGTCGATCTGAAGACCGTTGAAGTCGATAACGACGCAGAGGTTGTCGAGCTTGTAGTGAGCCGCAAACATAGACGCCTCCCAGATCTGACCTTCCTCGGTCTCACCGTCGCCCCAG
>JAZNES010000123.1:0-7101 GCA_045588755.1 Eubacteriales bacterium
AGGCTTTTCGTTTAATATTCCAATCGGATCGTTGCGGGAGGAGCAAGCCCATCCCCTACCAGCGTATAATTTAATTTATCTCCCTGTGCTTCTCACCGACAAATCAAAATTTGAAGCCCCGCCGCATTTGCCTGGGCATTGCTTCGAATACGGACAGCCGATACACTTTTGCCCGCGCTTTTTGGCTCTTAATAAATAAAAGATTATCCCCCCTAAAAGCGCCGCTAAAACGATTATTGCTATTAAGTTGTCCATATCTTATACCCCGAGAGCCCTTCTTGCCTTCTTTGCCGCCTGCTCGGCTTTGGCTTTTTTGTTTGCTCTTGCGATAAGAAAAATTACAACTCCCGTCATCGCCACTATTACGTCTGCCCCAATGACCGCGCCTGTGACGTTAAGCGTTGAGGGAGAAACAATAAGAGTTCCGACGGTATATATGAGATACGAAACGGCAAATCCGACTCCGAACTGAAGTCCAAGTCCGCCCCAGAGCCACTTCGCGCTCTTCATTTCGGCATTCATCGCTCCGATCGCCGCAAAGCAGGGCGGAGTAAAGAGATTAAACGCAAGGTATGCAAGGGCTGCGACCTTTGAGATCGCGATTATTCCCGCCGCCTCTGCACCCGAGCCGACGAGAGAAAGCTCGTCTGCGTTTATAAGATTTTCAAGTCCGACAAAGCAGACCGCAAGCGTTCCGACGACGTTCTCCTTGGCGATAAAGCCGGTTATCGCCGCCGCCGCGAGCTGCCAGGACAGCACCCCGACGATCGGGAAAAGGATATATGCAAAAGGAGATGCGATAGAGGCAAGGATCGAGGAATCTGCGCTCTCGGCTACCTCGAAGCTCCACGTGAAGCTCTGCATTATATGTACTGCCGTATTGCAAAGCAGGATTATCGTTGCCGCCTTAACTATATACGCCCAGCCTCTGCTGCACATTGATTTGAATGCTCCCCAAAGAGAAGGAAGCTTATATTCGGGGATCTCCATTATAAAGAAGGACTTTTTCGCCTTATTTGCCGTTATGGCGTTGACGAGAAGCGCGCCGAGGAAGATTATCACGATGCCCGAAAGGTACATCGCCGTACTTACCCACGCCGCATTGTCAAAGAAAGAGCCTGCGATAAGGGCGATAACGGGGATCTTTGCTCCGCAGGGCATAAAGGGGGCGAGCATCGCCGTCGCGCGTCTTTCCCTTTCGTCTCTTATAGTACGACTCGCCATAACTCCGGGCACGGCGCAGCCCACCGAAACCACAAAGGGTATGACCGAGCGTCCCGAAAGTCCGACCCTTTTGAATATCGGATCGAGCACTACCGCAACTCTTGCCATATAGCCGCAATCTTCAAGAAGGGCTATAAAGAAATACATTATCATGACCAAAGGCAAAAAGCCCATTACGGCGCTGACTCCGCCGATAATTCCGTCAACTACGAGAGCCTGCAGGAGCGGATGCGTGTTCTGCATAAGAAGACCGACCCTCTCGCCAAGTGCATCTATCGCGCCGGTAAGATGTCCCTCGAGCCATTTTCCGAGCCCGAGCGGTCCTTCGGCTTGCGAAACGGTGAAGACGAGGAGCATTACAAGGGCAAATATCGGTATGCCGAGCCAACGGTTGGTAAGTATTTTGTCTATTTTGTCGCCAAGACTTCTGTCCTTGGTAAAGACCTCTCTTTTTTCGACCTCGCCGACCACCTTCTCGACAAAGGCAAATCTTTTTCTGTCTGCCGCCTCTGCCGCAGCCTTGTCGGTTATCCTTTCCTCCTTTTCGGTATAAGGCGCTCTTTGCGGCTTCCCGCGAAGCGAAAGAGCCACCTCGACAAGCTCACGAAGACCTTTCTTACCGAGTGCCGAGGTCTCTACCACACGGCAAGAAAGAAGTGTTGAAAGCTTCTTTGTGTCTATATTCGTGCGCTTTTTCTCGTTAAGATCGCTCTTGTTGAGCGCCACGACCACTGGAATGCCGAGCTCAAGCAGCTGAGTGGTGAAGAAAAGGCTTCTGCTCAGATTTGTCGCATCTACTATATTTATTATGACGTCGGGATCTTGTTCCTTGACGTAACTGCTCGTAACACTCTCCTCGCTCGTAAAGGGCGACATCGAGTATGCGCCGGGAAGGTCGACTGCAACTATTCTTTCCTTCCCTCCCGCAAGCGATCTTTTTATTGAATGCTCCTTTTTGTCAACGGTAACGCCCGCCCAGTTTCCGACCTTCTCATTACTGCCCGTAAGAGCATTATATATCGTCGTTTTTCCTGAGTTGGGGTTCCCCGCCAAAGCGATCTTCATACTAAAATTCCTCCTGAATGCTCTTGCTTCGCCTTCGGTTAGCCATCGCTAACCGATTGGCAAAAAGCTATCAGCCTGCCTTGTCGTTTTTAAGAGATCATACGATTATAGCCTCGGCAAGCTGATTATCTATATTATATCTTCCGTCCTTAATGGCAACGATACAACCGCCCCTCAGATGAGAGATGACAGTTATCGTCTGCCCGCTGTAACAGCCGAGCGAGAAAAGGAATGCGTCAAGCTCCTCGTCGTCGGTGTCTATTCTTTTTATAACGTATTCTACTCCGTCACTCGCTTCTCTGAGATTCATCACAAATTCCTTTCAAAATCTGCCCTCGGGGCAGTTAGCCGTTGCTAACTGTGTATATTATATACGATTTTCCGATAAAAGTCAATATCTTTTTCAAAAAAATTTGGAAATAATTTAGTTTTGTGCTTTGAGCTGACAGATTTGCGCTTGTCGGTCTGTCACACAGGAAAAACACGGGTGATAAGCTCCCTTGAGGTGTTGTGTTGAGCGGCGGGTAAATTTTGATCTGCAAACGCCAATATTCCGTCAGATCAAAAATTGTCCCAAAACAAATTTTTCTTGAAAACAAGAAGCTTTTGTGATATAATCATTAGTATAATCACACGGCATTCTTTTGCCCAACGGAAAGGACTCTTAAATATGAAAAAACTGTTCAGTAAGATACGGACCTCTGCTTATGCCTTCTGCAGCGAAAAGCACAAAACACCCAGAAGGCTTGTCTTTGTCGCGTTCGAGCTCCTCTCGCTCATAGGCGTTTTGCTTTTGCTCGGCGCGCCCTTCTGTATCGCTCCCGTATATTCGTCTGCAGGCGAGCTGGTCGACCACGTCTTGACTCCTTTCTCGCTTTTCAAAAATATAAAGCTCGGCAATTCCTCTCTGCTCTCCTTTGCCTATTTGCAGGTCGGCTTGCTCGTCTTTATCACCATCTTTGCGATGATAATCATACACAAGATAATAAGATCGCTGTTCTCCCTCTCCAAAGATGAAGAGGATATAACCGCAAACGCCAAAAAGGCTATTATTTTAGGCGCGACGAGCGTCTTGGTATATACCGTTTTTGCCTATCTCTTTACCCCGATAAATAAAGCCACCGGCGGATATTCTGTCTCTGCGGTAAGCACAGCTCCCCTTATCTACGTAGCCATAGTATGCCTCTTGTATTCGATATATGCGGGCATTGTCGCTTCTGCCAAAAGAATGACGGAGGACGAGTCCGCCGCCTTCAGAAGAAAGGCCGAAGCGGAGCGCAAAAAGATACTCTCTAAGCTCTTTGGCCACCAGCTTGAGCTTATTCTCTTCGCTCTGGGCTCGGCAGCCATCGCCATATATTCTATGCTTGTCGACATCGTAAAAGTGACCTTCGACGTGCCGGGCGTAGACATACCCGATTTTATTATTTCGGGAAAGACCCTTCTCTTTGAGTCAAGCACTCTTGAAACGACAAACGAGCGCTCTCTTTCCTTTACGCTCTTCGTCCTCTTTGCGCTGACGCTCGTTTTTGCCTTTATTTCGCTCGTGTCATTCTTCTCAAGATCGGCGCTTTGCTCGAAATTTGCACTCACCTCTATCGTTATAAGCTCGGTATCTTGCGGACTCGTCGGACTCTTCGGCATATATTACCAAACGGTACAAAAGCTCAACGAGGAGATAGTCCTTACCATTCTTGACGAATTCTCTATCGTGGCAGAGAGCCTTCTCGTATATACGGCGGAAAGCACGGCATTCCTTTATTTCGCTATTCTTATCACTCTTGTTGTCGTATGCTTTGTGCGCCACCCCTATTCAAAGGCTATGAAGATAGAAAAGAAGCTTTATTCCTCCGAGCTCTCTGTCCTCGCTCCCGAGGTCAATATAATCAACGATACAAAGAAGTCGGAAGCTGCCGAAATCGGCGAGGAGAGCACTCCTGACGCTGTCGATGCCTTTGCGTCGGTAAAAGAAAGCTCTGACACAGAGTATTCCGATCCCTGCCCCGCCTTCACCGAGATCGACTCGAAGCTCCCCGTCTTCAAGGCCTCGCTCGAAGAAAAAAGGCAGGCAATCTTTGAGGAGCCCTCTCTTCCCCGCCTTGTTGATTTTATCGTTCAATACGCAAGAGACTCCCGCCTGCACCTTTTCTATACGCCCGAAAGCATCGCCGCCTTCCTTGCGGGACTTGGCTCGACAAGACTTACTATTCTTCAGGGTATGTCGGGTACGGGTAAGACCAGCCTTCCGAAGATAGTTGCCGAGGCTCTCTGTTCGGTCTGCGACATCGTTGAGGTAGAATCCTCGTGGAGAGATAAGAACGAGCTTCTCGGATATTATAACGAATTCAATAAAGTATATACTCCCAAAAAGTTTACACAGGCACTCTATCGCGCAAATCTCAACTCGGATACACTTACCTTTATCGTCCTTGACGAGATGAACCTCAGCCGTATAGAATATTATTTCTCGGATTTCCTCTCTCTTATGGAAAACGAGCCCGACCGTCGCGAGCTGAAGCTCTTGAACGTTTCTCTTGCCCGCACAGTCGACGGAAAGCGCAGAAAATACGCCGGACTTACAGACGGACATACCCTTAAGATACCGCAGAACGTCTGGTTCATAGGAACGGCTAACCGCGACGAAAGCACCTACGATATAAGCGACAAGGTCTATGACAGAGCGCATACCATAAACTTTGATAAACGTGCTCCAAAGCCTTCGTATTACAGCGAGCCGATAGAGGCAAAATATCTTCCCGCGGCCGCCCTTATAGATATGTTTGAGAACGCCAAGGAGGGCGTCAAGTTCGATATTGACGCATATCCTTTAGTGGCAAAGGTCGAGAAGCTTCTCGCACCCTATAACATCTCCTTCGGTAACCGAATCGCGATGCAGATAGAATCCTTCGTAAAGATATATGCTTCCTGCTTCGCCGTCACCGACGCGGTCATTCATCAGGCACTCGAGACCATACTGCTCAGCAAGGTGGTAAAGAAGCTCGAGCTCAAGAGCATAGAAAATAAGGAAGAGCTTGCGGCAGAATTTGAAAAATTGCAGCTTAGCAAGTGCGCTAAATTCATAGCTGAGCTTTCGGAGGACTGATATGCGTGACAATTCATGCATAACGGGTGGCGCATATACCGAAATATTGGCCGAGGCAAGATCGGCAGGCAATATTACCTACAGCGAATTTGACGAGCTGGTGCTCAAAAAGGTCAGCCTCTTTGACGTGCCCGACGACGATTATCTCTTCATCATTGAACAGACGCTCGATAAAATAATCTCAGCTCTTCCCGCCTTCAAGCGAATCTTCGCAAAGCCGATAATCCGTCTTACCGACGCAAGAGAGATCGTGCCCATCGAGGCGGTAAAGCTCATCGACAACCACTCTCTTATGCACGTGGCGGCACGAAGCGAGCTCTGGGATGACGTGACCGAAAGGGGTATAAAACCAAGAAAGCTGATGACGACAGAGCCCGTTGAGACCTACTCGATATATGAGAATATCGCCTTCGTCTATGCGGTAGATACTATTCTCGCTTTCATCAAGCAGACTGCCACTATCTTCAAGGATATTATGTACGGCTCAAAGGACCTGCACTTTAATCTGCTTGACCGAACGCACCACAGCCTTTATTTCGTAGCTATCGGCAAGCTCCATCTTGAATATTCGAGAGCGAGAGCCGAGCAGTCCGAT
Organism: Eubacteriales bacterium; assembly: GCA_045588755.1. GTDB lineage: Bacteria > Bacillota > Clostridia > Oscillospirales > CAG-272 > HGM12713. The sequence continues at coordinate 5,988 of JAZNES010000123.1, forward strand.
TGGACGCGCTGTATCGACAAGCTATTGTTCGTTGATAAGACCCTGCGCGCAAAGCTGCGCTCACCCGTATATCTTAAATGTAAGAAAACGAGGACTCATCTCGACCTCAAAAAGACGAACATCTTCCGTTCTCACAAGGACTACGCTACGGTATACAATATTCTCAAATGGTTTGAGAACGATATGGAGAACGTGACCATCAAAAGCATCGGAATATCCTCGAATTCCAAGGAATACGGGGCTTTTTGCTCCTTCCTTTCGGTCTTCGCGGCAGGACATTTCAACTTTGCCTTTCCAAGCAACGCGCGGTTCGACCTCTGTTCACTTGACACAGAGTGTCACTTTAAGGATTGGACTCTCAAGCTCAAAAAGATATCGACAGGGCTTTGTGACGGTATTCTTTTCACGGTTGCGAAGGATAGGGAATTCAGCTCCTTTATCTCTTTTTGTGAAAAAAGCTCGCTCTCTCCCGTCGCGCTCGAAAGGCTGAGGGAGGAGGTCCGAGCCGACGAATATCTTTTCTGCTCGGCAAACTCATACGGAGAGAAGGACGTCCTCTACCTGAACGTTTACGACGTAGACTCCTTCAGACGAATACAGCAGCTGCTCCTTCGCTCAATGATATGGTCTGATGAAAAAAGAGACGTCTGTCCCTTCTGCGGACATCCGCTCGAAGCCACGGAGGACGGACATGAATGTCAGGTGTGCAGAGGACAGTTGCTTGAGAGGATATGCCCCGAGACCAATAAAAAATATTATATTTCGAAAATAAAGCAGGTCCGCGCACTTGCACAGACCGAAAAGGAAAATTACGAAAAGCGCAGATTCTTGCACGACAGGCAGGACGAGGCCCAGCTTCATTTCAGAAATATCTCTCCGATCTCGTCAGACGGTACGCCCTCTTGCCCACATTGCGGCAAATATCATTTCTAAACTAAATATAATCAAGGCAATATCATTCCAAAACGGTTTGATATTGCCTTTTTCAATTAAGTAAGTCTGCGATACGCAATCGGAGATACTCCAACGTATTTTTTGAAAACATTTGAAAAATAATTGGCGTCATTAAATCCAACAGAAAGTGCTGTTTCCGTAATGCTGAGATTTGAATATT
>JAZNES010000124.1:0-2902 GCA_045588755.1 Eubacteriales bacterium
CGGGGCAGGAGGTCGACTTGAAGCCGCATTTGATGCCGTCAAGACGGGATATTGCCTCGTCGATCTTCATTCCTTGCGCAAGCCCTGCAACGCCTTGGGTATTACCGGCGCAACCGCCGATAAACTTTACGCTTACGATAGTATCTCCGTCTGCTTCAATTTCAATTGAGCGAGAACATACGCCGTTTGTTTTGTAGGTGATCTTTTTCATAATTTTTACATCCTTTTTTGATTTATTAAGTAAGAACGTAGTGTCCTATTGATTTGTATTGCGGATATTTGAAATTCAAATATATTAAGAAGGGTAGAACAGAGGCATATTTATATTCAAAAACGTGATAAAATCTGAATATGCGGTCGTCGTACTGAACGGGCAGAGCGTCTATTCTGTAAAGCTTTATATTGCAAGCATGGGCAGCTTCCAATATGTCACGGATACTGTATTCGTCGTCCCCTATCGCCGAAAACTCAAAATAGGTTTTGTCGAAATCGTCGAGAAAGAGAAGATTTCTCTTTGAGAGAAGCGCGTATCTTGTGCGTTCCTCTGAGTGATCTTCTTCAATATCGCATACCGAAAACACCTTAAGATCGTATTTTTCGATAAGCGAATAAAATCCAAACATCTTTCCGTTCGACACACTTTCAAGGGGCAATATGCAATAGTCGCTAATTCCGTTGTATACGTCCTCACACACCTCTTCAAAGGAGGCTGCATAGGAGACCTTCGGACTTGAAAAAAGGGCGGAAAAATGCAGATAAGCCATATCATTGTAATTATTTTTTACGTAGGATATCTTTGCGGCAGAGCTTTTTGAAAATAGCTCAATGTGTTCCTCTGTTATCGATAAAAACGAAAGAGGAAAGCTCATTCCTTGAGTCAGCTCTTTAATAAAGCTTATACAATGTGACGGATCTGCTTGCGAACAGTATTTTTCAAGAAGCTTTTTATAATCCGAGATATTTTTTTGAGTATCGTGCGTACTTTTTGAATCCTCTTTTATTTTCTGTGCGAGAAACTCAAAGGAGATATCAAGCTGTCTGTTTGTCAAGCTCTTCCTTGTGTCAAGCTCGGATAAATTATCTAAAAGTATTTTCAGATCTTTGTTTTCAGAAGACATATCGTTCTCCATAGGTAGTGTGAACAGCAACGGACGAGCTGTTCTTATTTTTGCTTTTTCTTAAATATATCGGAAAAAATTGTCGAGAATTTTTTCGCAATGATCTGCCATATCGAGTCACCGTCAGCTTTCGAGGGAGCGACTATCGAATTTTTAGGATAATAATCTGCTATATCGGTAGAGAGCTCCTTTGACTTTAATTTTTCATCTACAAGCTCTCTTATCAGAGCAACGATCACGGCAAATATCGGGACTCCCGCTAACATTCCAACAAAGCCGAAGCAGGCGCCCATGATCGTAATTGCAACGATAACGCCAAGTGAGCTTATTCCGGTCGATTCTCCGAGTATCTTGGGCGCAACTATATTTCCGTCTATCTGCTGAAGAACGATAACCAAAACGACGAAAATGATGACCTTGCTCGGCTCGGAGAGGAGAATGATGAACGCCGAGGGAATAGTACCTATAAAAGGACCGAAAACGGGTATAACGTTAGTTATAGCCAGAACTACCGATATAAGACTTGCGTAGGGTATTCTGAATATGCAACAAAGAATAAAAGACGATATTCCTATAAATATAGCGTCAAGCACGACGCCCGTGAAGTATCCGCCAAAGGTAGCGTGAGTCTTTTTGAATCTTTTAGAGATACCTTGCGCTTTTTGCTTGTTGAATACGGCATTGATGAATTTTCTTGTCTGAGCACTGATCCTCTCTTTGGTAAGAAGAACGTAGATGGAGATGAATACAGCGAGAAGTATATTTCTCGGGATAACGAGTATGTTTTTGTAGTTATTAGCGATGTATGAGAGTATGGTGTCGGCAAGGTCGTTGTCCGAAGCGAATATCTTTTTAACGTATTCTATGACCTCCTGAGAGGTGATAGAATAGGTGTTCATTCCAAGCTCATTGAGCTTGAGTATCACCTTGTCGATAAAGGCGAACATAGAGGCTTGGTACTCTTCCCAACGGTTTCCGAGATCGGTAAGACTTTCGGTAACGTGAGGGATTATGAGCATAGCAAATCCGATGATGAAAAGAACTACCGACAAAAAGGTACAAACAAGGCTTACTATTCTCAGCGTAAGCTTGTTTCTGATCTTTTTGAATACCTTTCTCTCAAAGAATTTGAGGATAGGATTCAAGAAATAAGAGAGCGCAAATCCAATGATTATCGGACTTAGGACCGATAAGGTCGAAGAAATAAATCCCGAGATCGCATCGTATTGCGAAATGATCACTATACCCAATATGAGAGCTAAATATAAAGAAACAGCAATAGTGAGCTTTTTCTTATTTGACAAATCAATCATTTTGCAATCAACCTTTCTGTAAATTTACTGATCCGAGGAGTCGTCTTCCTTCTTTTTGCTGAAGAGCTTTTTGATAAAGGATACTATCGAGTTCCAAAGTATGCGCAACACGGTTGGGTGCTCTGCGCTTTCAATAGAATATTCTGAGTGCTCGTAATAGTCGGCAGTATCGGCACTTGCACCCTTTTTGAGCAGCTTTTTATCTACCCATTCTTTTATTATCGAGATGAATATTGCCACAAAGGGAACGCCGACTATCATACCGACGATACCGAAATACGAACCCATAACGATCACTGAGATTATAACGGCAAGAGAACTTATTCCTGCCGAGCGACCAAGTATTCTCGGAGCTATGACGTTAGAATCCAACTGCTGAACAATGAGCATTATGATAAGGAAGGTCAGTATTTTTTGCGGGGAGGCTATGAGTACGATAAAGGCGGTAAAGACTATGCCGATCAATATTCC
>JAZNES010000125.1:0-3284 GCA_045588755.1 Eubacteriales bacterium
TACGAAGAAAACGAAGAGTAAAAATCAAAGAGGAGCGGAAAATCGCTCCTCTTTGATTTACTGTTATTTACATACGTGGGTTCAGTAATTTCAGTCCTTCCAAATGAAATGATAGTTTATCGACTCGCCGCCGTCAACCAGAATATTCTGACCTGTGCAGAAGCTATTTGTGACCGTCAGGAAATATGCCCACTCGGCGATTTCCTCGGGTGTTGCCCACCTTTTGAGGGGTGTCTCGTTCATAATATCCGCCCACAGTTTTTCATCATTCATTACGCACTCGTTAAGAGGGGTAAGCACTCCACCGGGGTCAAGACTGTTACAGGTAGCGCCATAGTGCGCGATACGGATAGCCACGTTCTTGGTATATGCCAAAACTCCACCCTTGCTGGCGCAGTATTCGGGAAATTCCGAGCCCGTATGCGCGCTTGCCGAGCCTATATTCAACACCGACTTGATGCCATCTCGAACACCGTATTTTTCGGTAACCGAAATGAGCGCCTTTAAGTTGATGTCGATGTCGTCCTCATTCTGCGTTCCCGCATTGTTAATAAGAATATCAATGTTTTCAAGCTGAGGAAGCAATGCACACTCTCTCACGTCGCAGACAAAATGAGTATAATTTTCATTTTCAATGCTCTTCGCCTGTCGGTCTATGCCTAATACCGTATGTCCTCTTTCAAGAAAAATCTCGGCAATGGCGCGTCCTATTCCCTGTGCCGTTCCGGTAATCAAAACTCTCATTTTTCTTTTTCTCCCTTTAAAAGATCAAGATATTCTCTTCCCACGTCCTTCTCTTTCCATCGCTTGACGATCTTATATCCAAGCGGAGAAAAGACTATCTCCATAATAAGCTCCGCAAGAGCCCCTGTCAGGGCGCAGGTGGCGCACTGAAGAGGTGTCCAACAAAATCCGTCCCAGAAAATCGGTGCAAAGATAACGAAAACGATGATTGAGAAGATAAAATTATCTAAAAACTGACCTATAAACGTAGAAACGTAAGCTCTCATGGCAAAAGCAAATTTACCGTCGGGATTTTTTCTAAACAAACCACCGATAGCAGAATTTAAGACGTTATTTATCACTCCCGAGCAAAGGAATGCCACTGTGCTTCCAAGAAGTATAAACCAAGTGCCGCCGAATATACTGTCAAACGCGGTGTAATCCGCCGCGTTTGTGGGGATGATACTGGCTACGAAGAAGATAAGGCATGTCAGAAGATTGATGCCCGCAGCAAGCACGGTTATTCGGTTGGATGCGCGCGAGCCCAGATGCTTTGTGATAATATCCATACACATAAAGGAGAGCCATGACACGAGTATTCCGCCATCCAGTGCTATCCAGTCAAGCTGCAAGAGGGTTTTGTTGGCGAGCAGGTTCATACATATCACGCTGACTACGAACAGCGTTACCACCGTCGCGGGGATACAACGAAGCAGAACCCGTGTCTCTTCCCTCTCTTTTTTTATAATGGCTGTTATTTTTGACATTTATATTGCTCCAAATCCAATACCGACACAATATCTCAGGTGTCGGACTTTATATTTCGATTATAACAAAATTTGCACCGAATTTCAATAGTTTTACAAAAAAAGCGGCAGAACCTTTCTTTTTTTGAAGAACGCCGCTCTGCCGCATTAAGTTAATTTTATAAATTCTAAAAATGTTTGTATTTTTATGCTTCGGGTTCTAACTTGAGTGCTCTCTTCTCGGCTCTGACTATCTTATAAAGCTCCTCGGCGGCAAGTCGGGTTTTAGCGACCACATCACCCGAGTTCTTCGGGAAGCAATAGTAAAGTATCTTCTTGTCTCCGATACAGATCATATCTCCAAGCTTATACCAATAGTAGTCGGCGTAAAGGCTATACGATGCAAGAGGCTTTTGCACGTAATCGAGCCCGCCGTCGCATCCCGTAAGGTGGAAGCCCTCACGGCTATGTGTCAGACGTCCTTCGCCTATGGAATAGATGCAATCGGTGTCGACCATAGCGAAGATATCGACATCAATGTCAAGCTTGTAGCTTCCGTTAAGTATTTCTTCTCTTACGCACTCTCTTTCCCATTTATACCAATTTGGAATATGATCGTACTCGGTCTCGCCCTCAATTGCTCTCATAAATCCCGTCTCGGTAAGCTCATACTTCTTACCGCAGGCGTGGCAAATAAGCTCTGTGCCCTTGCCCTCGGTCTTACCCTCGGCAAGACAGTAGGGGCACTTAAAAAGAACTCGGTTTAGGTGATCGGCACGGAACGGCTCATCGATGATAACGCCCTTCTCCTGCTGAACCTTGAAATTATCAAAGGAAAACTTCTCTGTGAGTAGAGCGTTGATCTCTCGTGGCGACATCTCCTTGATCTGTTCGGGTGAAAGCAGATATTCAACCTTTGCCGAAACCTGCGTTTCTCGAAGCTGGAGATTATTATAAAGGGGATCGCGCAGATATGCGCCCTCGGACATAATGACTACCACCGGCATACCCATCAGTTTGATACATCTTCCAAGGCTTTCTGGCAGTGGAGTGGCCGTTCCGTCAAAGCTATAGCTTGCCTCGGGATACATCAATATAGACGAATTATACCTCTTGACCGCATACCCCATATCGTGTATAAGATTTACCTCGGGCACGAATTTTTTTGTGGGAATACAGCCAATTTGTCTCATGAGCCAATTCTTACCAATAAATCCGTCCCCTGTGCAAACAATATTATATTTTCTCGGATAAAAAATGCGGTTGACTATCTTGAGGTCTATAAAACTTGAATGGTTCATAAGAATAAGACAAGGCTCTTTTTTAGAGAGCTTTTCCATCCCTATTGACTTGTATTTAAAGTGAGTTGCTTTGAGGTCGGGTATCGAGAGTATTCGTATCAGTGTTCTGAAAAAGAAACTGGGACGAGAAGGCTTCTTCTCTTTTTTTGAGGGCTTTGCAAGTACGTCCTTATAGCTCCATCCTTGTACTATCTTCATATATCGTCCTCCAAACAGATTATCCGCTTTGCGGCACTGATTTTGTCAATAATATTAACTGATTATTAAATTCATTTTAACACGGCGCTTGATTTTTGTCAAGATTTTTTTACCATTTACGACAAAAATAGAAGTTGTTTATATCCTCCGCATCTATAATGCCGACAAAAACGGTCACATAGATATTGACAATCATCTGTTTTTGTGTTAGAATTAAAAAAAGTGTTTTTTGCACTTTAGAATGGAGAATACACAATGCCAACCATTAACACTACAAAGATCAGAACCAAACACAAGAACCTTTTTCTTCGCGTTT
>JAZNES010000126.1:0-3557 GCA_045588755.1 Eubacteriales bacterium
GAGGTCTTTCGTCGCTTCCAAGCTCTTCGGTCACAGAGGGCGCGATATCGACGCTTTCACAAACGCATCTGAGCGCATCGCAGGTGACAGCACCGGGGCGCAGAAGAGTAGCCTTTGCACCGTCAAGCTTTATAATGGTCGATTCAAGTCCGATATCACAAATACCGCCGTCAACTATCATATCTACTCTGCCATTCATATCGTTTATAACGTGCTCGGCAGAGGTAGGCGAAGGTCTTCCCGAAAGATTGGCTGAGGGCGCAGCTATCGCGCGTCCCGCCTCGCGAATAATCGCACTCGCTATCGGATGCGAGGGGCAGCGCACCGCAACGGTGTCAAGTCCCCCCGTTACCGAAAAGGGGATCGTGTCCTTTTTGGGTAATATTACGGTAAGAGGCCCCGGCATGAATGACTTTGCGAGCTTGTAATAGCATTCGTTTGTATACGCGTAAAGCTCGGCATCAGCGGGATCGGCTATATGTATTATCAAAGGATTGTCAGAGGGACGTCCTTTTGCGGCATATATTTTCTTTGCCGCTTCGGCGTCTGTTGCATCAGCGCCAAGTCCGTAAACGGTCTCGGTGGGGAATGCAACAAGTCCGCCGTTGTCAAGTGTTTTTGCCGCAAGTTTTATTTTGTCAAAATCGGAATCAAGTTCTGTAATTTTGAATATCTGGGTAGTCATTTTTTATCCTTCTGAAAAATTAGGTTGCGTTATTTTTTAACTTTTCTGCGGTGTCGGCAGTAATAAGAGCATCTATCATCTCACCGATATTTCCGTTAAGAAAGCTTTCAAGCGAGTAGAGGGTAAGAGATATGCGATGATCGGTAACTCTGCCCTGAGGATAATTATAGGTGCGTATTCTTTCGCTTCGGTCACCCGTTCCGACCTGACTCTTTCGGTCACTCGCTATCTTTGCCGACTGCTCACTCTGCTTTATGTCATAAAGCTTTGCGCGGAGCATCTTCATAGCCTTATCTCTGTTTTTGAATTGGCTTCGCTCCTCTTGGCATTCGATAATTATTCCCGAGGGCTTGTGTGTAAGTCGTACTGCGGATTCGGTCTTGTTTACGTGCTGACCTCCCGCTCCCGATGATTTGCAGGATTCGACTACGATATCGGCAGGATTTATTTCTATCTCAATATCCTCGACTTCGGGAAGGACGGCAACAGTTGCGGTAGAGGTCTGTATTCTTCCTTGCGACTCTGTTTCGGGAACTCTTTGTACGCGGTGAACACCGCTTTCAAATTTGAATCTTGAAAAAGCCGCATCACCCTCGACCATAAAGGTTATTTCCTTGTATCCTCCAAGCTCGGTTTCATTTGCGTTCATCACAGAGATCTTAAAGCCTGCCGATTGCGCGTACATGGTGTACATTCTGTAAAGCACGCCGGCAAAGAGAGCTGCCTCCTCTCCGCCCGCACCGCCGCGGATCTCAATGATAACGTTTTTGTCATCGTTGGGATCTCTTGGTATAAGGAGGACCTTTAATTCCTCGGTAAGCGCCTCCATACGAAGCTTGGTCTCCTTAAGCTCCGAGGATACGAGCTCCTTCATCTCCGCGTCGAGCTGTTCGTCAAGCATAGCGTAAGCATCTTCATTTTCCTGCTTTGCCTGCTTATATTCGCGGTATTTTTCAATGATAGGAGTCAAATTTTTATACTCCTTCATCAAAGCCGTATATTTTTCATTGTTTGAAAAGGTTTCGGGAAGCGCAAGCTCTTCTTCGATCTGAGTGTATCTTTGTTCTGTGCTTTCAAGCTTTTCTAACATTGAATTTCCTCAAATCAATATTTATAGAATGCCGATATAGCGCGGTGGGTCTCATAAAGGTCGGTCTTTGCTATCACCTCATAGGGAGCGTGCATAGAGATTACTGGAACACCAAGGTCTATCGTTTCTATATTGTGCTTGGAGATGAATTTAGCAACGGTTCCACCACCGCCGCAGTCAACTCGTCCAAGCTCACCTGTCTGCCATACAACGTTGTCCTTTGCAAGAACACCTCTGAGCCAGCCGATATATTCAGCGCTTGCGTCATTTGTCGAAGACTTTCCTCTTGAGCCTGTGAACTTGGTAAATACCGCACCGCAGGAGAGAAGAGCAGAGTTGCTCTTTTCGTATACGTCTGCGAAGTTGGGGTCAAATGCCGCCGAAACGTCAGCAGAGAGACACTTCGAATTCGCGCGTACTACTGCGGGATTTGCACCGAGAGATGCCGCCATCTCGTTTATAAGGTCGAGCATAAAGTCGCACTGCATACCGGTATCGCCATCGCTTCCGGTTTCCTCCTTATCTGCAAGAATGCAGAGAAGAGTATGCTCGCTGTCAGCGCAGTCAAAAATAGCGGTAAGAGAAGGATAAGCGCATACTCTGTCGTCGTGACCGTAAGCGCAGATGAGAGCGCGGTCAAATCCAACGTCTCTTGCCTTGCCTGCGGGAACGATAGAGAGCTCGGCAGAGAGGAAGTCCTCCTCGACAATGCCGTATTTTTCGTTGAGAAGATTCAATACGTTTTCTTTAATTGACGCATTTTCTGCCGATACGGGCATGCTTCCAACGAGAATATTGAGCTTTTCTCCGTCGTACGCTTCACCGATAGGCTTGTTTTCACTCTTGTGAGCAAGGTGGGGAAGAAGATCGTTGATATAGAATACGGGATCATTCTCATTTTCACCTATGGTAAGCTCGAGCTTCTCTCCGTCTGCCTTTACTATAACTCCGTGAAGAGCAAGGGGAAGGGCAAGCCACTGATATTTTCTGAGTCCACCGTAGTAATGAGTCTTGAAGAAGCTCATACCGCCCTCCTCATAAAGAGGACACTGCTTGAGGTCTATACGGGGAGAGTCGATATGAGAAGCTGTGATTCTTATACCGTTTTCAAGGGGCTCTTTACCTATTGTAAATACGAAGAGATTTTTGTTTTTGTTGTTGTAATAGAGCTTGTCTCCTGCCTTCATTTTGTCGCCAAGCTTATACTCCTTAAAGCCCTTTGCCTCGGCAAGAGCTATAGATGCCTTTACTGCCTCACGCTCGGTCTTTGCGGCATCGAGATATTTCTTGTAATCTTCTGCATACTCAAAAGCCACTTTTACGATCTTATCGCCCGCCTTTGCGTATACTGTTTTCTTTTCATAGGATAAGCTGTTAGTTGACATGATTTACCTCCAAAATAGTTTTAGTTATATTTTAATTATAAATTTCTTCATACATTTTAAGAGCTTTGTTTATCTTTCTGACGTATGATTCGGTCTCATAAAAATCTTTTGGGAAGTCTGTTATATTTCCTTTTCCGTCAGAATATTTGCTGTTTTGAAGCCATTTTGCGACGTTGCCCTCACCGCCGTTATAGGCGGCAAAAGAAGTATTCAGATTATGGTCAAACTTGGTATAGAGATATTTGAAATAGTATGTACCGTATCTGATGTTCACCTCGGGGTCATAAAGGTCTTTAACGCTGAGATCCTCATTCAGATGCTCCTCACTTGTAAGCCAGATACACGTTTCGGGCATAAGCTGCATAAGACCGCGAGCACCCGCTCTTGAGAGTGCGTA
>JAZNES010000127.1:0-3367 GCA_045588755.1 Eubacteriales bacterium
AGGATCTCAACGTGGCGATAATTACTGCAGCGATATCTGCTTATATCTCTTCTGATGCGGAGCTTTCAAAACAATATGAAAACGGCTTCAAGGTGGTTTCTTTTAAGCGTGTACGAGATAAAGCACATTGGAATTCAAAAATATAAAAATTATAGAGAGGTTTACAAAAATGAAAAAATATAATGTTACGGTTAACGGAATAACATACGAGGTCGAGGTCGAGGAAGTAGCCCTTGATGCGACTGCCACCCCTGTGGCTCAACCTGTTAAAAATGAAGTAAAGCCTGCACCTGCGGCAAAGCCTCAAAGTGCTCCTGCAGGTGCTACCCTTGTAAAAGCACCTATGCCCGGTAATATAATTAAGGTAAACGTTAAGGTTGGCGACAGAGTAAATAAGGGGGATGTGCTTTGTGTTCTTGAAGCTATGAAGATGGAAAACGAGATATGCGCTCCTTCAAACGGCGTAGTTGCATCTCTTAACATATCTCAAGGTGCTACCGTTGGGGCTGACGACGTTCTCGTGTCCCTTTCGTAATCTTTGTAAATATCAGAAGGTATAATTGAAAAATGATTGGCAGTATATTTAACAGTATATTAAATTTTCTCAATACCACGGGAATAGCAAAGCTGTTATCGGCTGACGATTGGTGGAAGAATCTTATTATGTTGGCAATTTCGTGCGTTCTTATTTATTTGGCTATCGTCAAAAAATTTGAGCCGCTCTTGCTTTTACCTATAGCTATCGGAATGCTTCTTACCAATCTTCCCGGTTCAACCATGTTCCATTTGGACTTCTTTATTCAAGAAGAAGTTAGCTATTCTCAAGTATTGCACGACGGAGGTTTTCTTGATCTTCTTTACCTTGGAGTAAAGCTTGGGATCTATCCCTCTATCATATTTATCGGTATAGGTGCTATGACCGATTTCTCTCCTCTTATTTCAAATCCCAAGAGCCTTATTATAGGTGCGGGCGCACAGCTCGGTGTTTTCGTTGCCTTTTCTGCGGCCCTTGTATCAGGTTTCTTTACACCCGAGCAGGCGGCGGCGATCGGAATCATAGGAGGAGCAGACGGTCCTACAGCTATACTCATAACTAAAATATTGGCACCTACCTTTCTTGGAGCTATCGCGATAGCTGCATATAGCTATATGGCGCTTATTCCTATGATACAGCCTCCTATAATGAAGCTCTTTACGACCAAGAAGGAAAGACTTATAAAGATGTCAAACCTGCGCACAGTATCCAGAACCGAGAAGATTTTGTTCCCGATAGTAGTTACAGTCGTTGTCGGGCTTATCGTTCCCGATGCACTGCCGCTTGTAGGTTGTCTTATGTTTGGTAACCTGCTTAACGTTTGCGGAGTTACAGACAGGCTCTCAAAGACTGCGCAGAACGAGCTTATGAATATAGTCACTATCTGTCTTGGTATTTCGGTAGGCGCAACGGCAAGTGCGGATAATTTCCTTAAGACTGAGACCCTTATCATTATCGGTTGCGGTCTTGCGGCGTTCTGCGTTTCTACCATGGGTGGACTTGTCACCGCTAAGATCATGAATATCTTTTCAAAGGATAAGGTAAATCCTCTTATCGGTTCAGCAGGTGTTTCGGCAGTTCCTATGGCGGCAAGAGTTGCTCAAAAGGTAGGACAAGAGGCAGATCCTTCGAATTTTTTGCTCATGCACGCAATGGGACCGAACGTTGCGGGCGTTATTGGCTCGGCAGTTGCCGCGGGCGTATTCTTATCGTGGTACGCATAATAGTTTTGTAAGGAAGGTACTGAGATGAAAAAAGTAAAGATCACAGAAACAGTTCTTCGAGATTCTCATCAGTCGCTTATTGCTACGAGAATGACGACAGAGGAGATGCTTCCAATACTCGAAAAGCTTGATAAGATAGGGTATCATTCTCTTGAGGCGTGGGGAGGTGCTACCTTTGACTCCTGTATGCGTTTTTTGAATGAAGATCCTTGGGATAGACTCAGAAAAATACGCTCGGCGGTTAAAAATACAAAGCTTCAGATGCTTTTCAGAGGACAAAATATTCTTGGATACCGTCATTATTCAGATGACGTAGTTGAATATTTCGTTCAGAAATCGATTGCTAACGGAATCGATATTTTGAGAATATTTGACGCACTTAACGATCCCAGAAATCTCAAAACCGCTATAAATGCCACTAAGAAAGAGGGGGGACACGTTCAGGCGGCGATAAGTTATACGACGGGTCCCGTATATACGGCCGAGTATTTTACGGATTACGCAAAAACGCTTGAAGATATGGGTGCTGATTCTATCTGTATAAAGGATATGGCAGGACTTCTCAAGCCATATGATGCCTATGACCTTGTTAAAGCACTCAAAGAGACCGTTAAAATACCGATACAGGTTCATACTCATTATACCTCGGGACTTGCTTCTATGACGCTTTTGAAGGCAATAGAGGCGGGGGCTGACGTAGTTGATACTGCGATCTCTCCGATGGCAATGGGAACCTCACAGCCTCCGACAGAGGCGTTGGTCGCTACACTGTCGGGTACGGAATATGATACAGGTATAGACCTTTCCCGGCTTGATGAGATAACTAAATATTTTGCTACCTTGAGAGAAAAGTATCTTGCTTCGGGGCTTCTTGATCCCAAGATGCTAAAGGTGGACATTAACGCACTTATTTATCAGGTTCCCGGCGGAATGCTTTCAAATCTTGTTTCTCAGCTCAAGCAAGCAGGGAAGTCGGATAAGCTCACCAAGGTGCTTGAAGAAGTGCCGAGAGTCAGAGCAGATGCGGGTTATCCGCCTCTTGTAACACCTTCCTCACAGATAGTAGGAACTCAAGCTGTCTTTAACGTTATCGGTGGCGAAAGATATAAAATGGTAACCAAGGAATTTAAGGGGCTCGTTCAAGGTCAATACGGAAAAACTCCCGTTGACATAGATCCCGAATTTGTTAAAAAGATAGTCGGTGACGCAGAGCTCATCACCTGCCGTCCGGCAGATAAGCTTTCTCCCGAGCTTGATGATCTGCGCGCAAAGATAGCGCAGTATATCGAGCAGGATGAGGACGTTCTATCGTATGCTCTTTTTGAGCAGGTCGCTCTTAAATTTTTCGAATACAGAAAAGCAAAGAAGTATTCTTTGGATGCTGAAAATTCAGATCCCGCCCTTGGCGTTCACGCAGTATAAGACAATAGAGCTATCGCAAGGTCATCTTACTTGCGATAGCTCTTGTTTGTGAAAAATGGATTTTTAAGGTTATCAAATAAAATTAAAAAAGCTATTGCAAATTAAAGTAAAATCTGCTATACTATATACATGGCGTGCGAGCTGTGAAATAAGGCCATACCAGCCGGGGAATTAGCGGTGCCCTGAA
>JAZNES010000128.1:0-3345 GCA_045588755.1 Eubacteriales bacterium
TTAAATGATACCATACAGAGAATATTCGCAAACGCGAATATAAAGCTGTCGATAATTAAACTGTTTTCCGACATAGGTCTTTTGTGATCGGAAAATCGAAAGGAATATAAATGGAAAATGACAACAGACCGGTAAATGAAGCTAACGGCAAAAGCGGAGCTTCAAACAAAAACGGATATTACAAAAAACGCAAAAAGAAATTTTATAACAACAAACCCAACCAAGAAAAGTCTTCTGAAAATGCCCCTGCAGAAAAGAAAGAGTCTCCTTCTGCACAGGCACCAAAGCAAAGCTCTAATCCTGCAAAAGCGCACCACAGAAAGAAAAACAGACATCGCGGAGGAGCTCCTAAAGCTAATGAGGATATAAACACCTCTGCGAAGCTTGCCGTAACAGAGGAAAATCTTTCCGATGCCGTTTCGGACAGTGAGCCCGATCTTTCCTTCTACTCTACTCCCGTCCTTGAGGAGCAGCCCGTGGAAGAGCCTGCGGAGGAGGTCAAGAAGGTAGAGATAATCGGAATAAGATTCAAGGCGGGCGGAAAGACCTACTACTTTGAACCCAACGGTCTTACTGCAAAGAGAGGCGCTCACGCAATAGTTGAGACTGCAAGAGGTCAGGAATTCGGAGAGGTAGCTCTGCCCAATTCGATGGTACCCGAGAGTGATATAGTTCCTCCTCTGCGTCCCGTTGTCAGAATCGCCACCGAGGCTGACGTAAAGCATCACGCAGAAAACAAGGCAAAGGAAGACGAAGCCTTTAAGATATGTAACGAGAAGATAATCGCTCACGAGCTTGATATGAAGCTCATTGACGCTCAGTACACCTTTGATAACTCTAAGCTTCTCTTTTATTTTACGTCATCGGGACGAGTTGACTTCAGAGAGCTCGTTAAGGATCTCGCTTCCGTCTTCAAAACGAGAATAGAGCTTCGACAGATAGGTATTCGTGATGAGGCAAAGCTTATAGGCGGTCTTGGGATCTGCGGTCGTCCGATATGCTGCTCGGTATTTCTTGCCGACTTCGGACAGGTATCTATAAAGATGGCAAAGGAGCAAAATCTCTCACTCAACTCAGCAAAGATCTCGGGTGTATGCGGTCGTCTTATGTGCTGTCTGAGATACGAGTATGACACCTACCTAAAGGAGATCAAAAATTCTCCTCCCATCGACTCTAAGGTAAAGACTCCCGACGGAGTAGGTACTGTGACCGAAATAAATCCCTTAGCGCAAAAGGTTAAGGTCAGACTTGACGAAAAGCCCGACCTTCAGCCAAAGGCATATTCAAGAGATTCTGTAACTATTATTCCAAATCAGAAAGATTAAAACAGAATTTCCTTTAATTTAATCGAAATTTATCACATTATTTTTTCAAAACCCCTTGAAATTCTGAAATAATGTGGTACAATAAAAGAAAAACGGAGGTAACTATAATGGCATACAAAATAACCGATGAGTGCATCGCTTGTGGTGCTTGTACAGAGTCTTGTCCTGTTGGCGCTATCAAAGAAGCTGATGGCAAATACGAAATCAATCCTGATGAGTGCATCGATTGTGGTGCTTGCGCAGACGCTTGTCCTGTTGGCGCACCCCAGGCTGAGTAATACATAAAAGGATTACATAGCGAAGCAGCTTCCTTATGGGGTCTGCTTCGTTTTGTTTTTAATTATTATCGGGAGGTGGTATTCTGTGAAAGAATTGATCACGACAGCAGAGGACGAGCGTCTTGATTACGTGAATGAAAAGATAACTCTGCTTCAGAAGAAGAACGGGCTTACCTTTGGCACAGATGCCTTTCTTCTCGCTGCATTTATAAAAGCATCCCCTCGAGCAAGAGCCGCTGAGCTTGGCTGCGGAACGGGCATAATATCTCTTTTGCTCGCCGCAAGAGAAAAGCTTGGGAGCATCTATGCGTTCGAGGTGCAGGAAAGCTTTTACGAGCTTACCGCGAAAAATATCACGCATAACGGATTTGACAACGTCATATTCCCTGTCTGCGCTGACGTAAGAGAGTTGAAAGCCGTACATACCGGCGGAGAGCTTGACGTCGTATTTTCAAATCCCCCATACATGAAGACCGATTCGGGCAAAAGAAACGAATCTGATGAAAAGTATATCGCACGTCACGAGGTCATGGGCGGAATCGACGATTTTTGCGCTGCCGCATCGCGCCTCTTAAAGCACGGCGGAAAGTTTTACGCTGTTTGGCGTCCCGACCGTCTATGCGATATAATTTGCTCTATGAGGGCACATGGGCTTGAACCTAAGGAGATGACCTTCGTTCACGCCGACACGCTCACAGAGCCCTCTATCGTGCTCATATGCGCCACAAAAGGCGGACGTCCCGCCATCAAGGTGACAAAGCCCTTGATCTTACACGACGACACCTCAAAAGAAGGCACACGAAGGCTCTCTGCCGAGGCTGAGCGAATTTACGATACTCTCAATTTTGAAAGATAAAGAAAGGCTATCCGAATGGACAACACAAAGCTTCTTTTAAGCTACGCAAGACGCGCTATTGACGATTACAATATGATCGAGGAAGGCGACAAGATCGCCGTCGGCGTTTCGGCAGGAAAGGATTCCCTTGCCCTCCTTTGCGCCCTTACTCAGCTCAGGCGCTTTTATCCTAAAAAATTCGAGCTTATAGCTATAACCGTCGATATGGGATTTGACGGTATGGACCTTTCTCCGATAAAGAGCTTTTGCGAAGAGCTCGAGGTCAGCTATCACATAGTCCCCACACAGATATCGAAAATAATCTTTGACGTAAGAAAGGAAAGCAATCCCTGCTCTCTCTGCGCCAAAATGCGAAGAGGCGCGCTTCACACAGCCGCCAAGGAGCTTGGCTGCAATAAGGTGGCTCTCGGACATCATTTTGATGACGTCGTCGAGACCTTTATGCTCAACCTTTTCTATGAAGGAAGGCTTGGGTGCTTTCAGCCCGTTACTTATCTTTCAAGAATAGACCTTCACCTTATCCGACCTCTGATCTATATGCCTGAAAAGGATATAAAATATTTTGCCTCAAGGGTCGCCTTGCCCGTAATACCCTCCCCTTGTCCCGCAGACAAGAATACCGAAAGAGAGAATATGAAGCAGCTTCTTCACTCTATCGAGAAACAAAACAAGGGACTTCGTTACCGCATATTCGGTGCTATCCAGCGCGGCAATATAGACGGCTTTAAGCAATTTGGCAGAATGCAGGGCGGAATAAATAATTACTCTGACCTTGACGATTAAAAAAACCGAGGAAATCAAATGATTTCCTCGGTTTTTATTTATTTATTCAATGCGTCATACCAAGTTTTTACTATGTATTCTGTCATAAGCTTATGACCTGCTC
>JAZNES010000129.1:0-2244 GCA_045588755.1 Eubacteriales bacterium
CTCTTTAACGTTTTTTTCACTCGAAATAGCTACGTTTTCTATTTTTTCAAAGCGAGAAATGAATTTATCTGTAGCACCGTTTAATGCTCTTTCAGCGTTAATGTCAAGCTTTCGGCAAAGGGAGGTTATGGTCAACAAAAGATCCCCCATCTCCTCATTAACATCATCGGAAGTTTTAGCGTCGATAGCCTCTTTCAATTCTTCAAGCTCTTCATATATCTTATCCATAACAGCTCCGACATCTGAAAAATCAAAAAAGGAAGCCTTTTTGCCTACTTTGGTAGCTCTCATCAGCGCAGGCAACTGCGGCGGTATAGCTTTGAGCTTATCTGTAACGGTCACTCTGCTCTTTTCATCACTTTTCAATTTTTCCCAATTCTTTAATACCTCAGCAGAGTTTTCAACGTTAACGTCAGCAAAAACGTGAGGGTGTCTGTATATCATCTTACGGCATATACCGTCTGCGACGTCATCTATATCAAAGGTATTCTTATCAGCCTCGATATCGGTATGGAAAACGACCTGCAAAAGCACGTCTCCAAGCTCTTCCTTAAGAAGCTCCCCGTCATCCGTATCTATTGCCTCTATGACCTCATAAGTTTCCTCTATAAGATCATCTCTTATTGAAGAGTGAGTCTGTTCCCTATCCCAAGGACAGCCGCCTTCTCCTCTTAAGACCTTGACGACTCTGACAAGATCTTCAAAAGTATATTTTTCCTTCTCTAAAAGCATTTCCTTTTCGGTCTTCATAAAATTTCAGTTCTCCTTTTTATTTTGCCTTCCTTTAAGCGATCTGACACAAAGAATTTTTTCTATCTTGTCGCCCGCAGGAATCATTCGAAGATCCTCTGCGGTGATAGATTTAATTAAAAACGATATTGAGAAATACGCGATAAGTGCGATCGGAGCCGCTACAAAAAATCCCAAAGCCGTACTGTGCGTCTTAAAAGATATCGGCATATATGCCCCAAGTGATATTATCATTGATAAGATCGAGGCGACAAGCGGCTTCAGGTATATCTTGAGTATACCCGATCTTGCCGAAATGTTTTTATAAATAACGCTGAGATTTATGACTGATATCACCATATCGCACGCAAAAGTGCTTATCGGCGCTCCGTAAACATTTACCGAGGGTATGCCTATAAGTATATACGCAAGCACGATCTTAATAAGCGCGCCAACAGCCATTGAGATTATCGGAACGACAGTCTTTCTGCATGCCTGCAATATCGCGTTCGTCGTAGTAATAATGCAGGCAAATGGCACCGATGCCCCCAATATCGAAAGCAAGCTGAAAACGTTTCCCACCTGAGTGTCTGCGCCCGAAAACAGCATCTGTATTATCGGCTCGGAATAAATAATTATGGCAAGGGAGGCGGGTATCGCAAAAAGCGAGGTAAGCCTTAGTGAATTCTCCACCACCTCGCTCTGTGCAGAAGCCGAACGACGCTCTATTGCGCTCGAAAGCGCAGGCACGAGTGCCAAAGATACAGGAGTAAGCAACGACGGTATAAGACTGAATATCGGGATCGCCGTTGTAGAATACGCACCGTAGATCTCGTTTGCCGTTCCCGAGGTATATCCAATATCCTGCAGCCTGCGCATTATAAGTGCCATATCTATAATCCTCGTAACACTTATTACTGCCGAGCTCAAGGTTATAGGCAATGCTATACGGAGAAGCATCTTCCACGCGCCTTTTAATTTATCTTGATTTAGATCGGATAATAGATGCTTATCTTTTCTGTTCTTTTCAATTTTAGTTATCCCAAGATATACTGCAGAAACAAGTGTACCAAGAGAAAGACCCAAAACCGCAAATGCAGACACAACATCAAGCGTATAACTCTTCTTTATAGCTATAACGGCAAATAATATGCCGAAAAGAAGCTTTCCTACCGCCTCGATAAGCTGTGATACTGCCGTTGGAAGCATATTTCCGTACCCTTGAAAATATCCTCTTACCGCACTTGATAAGCAAACGAAGAGGAGCGCGGGAGCTATTGCTCGGATACAATGGATCGCATTCGGATTTTCTATTGATGCCGACAATTTCTCGGCAAATATCAACAGTATTACCGTGCCTATAAATCCCAAAAAAGCAAAGATCGAAAGCGCACTTTTATATATCTTATTTATACTGCCTATTTTACCCTTCTCTCTGTAAGAAGATATAAGAATAGAAAGAGCCACGGGAAGTCCCGCAGTAGAGATGACGCATAGAAAAGCATATATTTCATA
>JAZNES010000130.1:0-6505 GCA_045588755.1 Eubacteriales bacterium
TATTTCGTGAGATATCTTGCCAAGAAAGGTGGACTCGCCTACCTTGCATATCTCTATTTCGGCATCTCCCGAAAGGACGTGACAGCCTCTGAAGACGGCATTTTCTGATTCGGGGCTCAGAGCTTTATTTTTTGAGGGTGATTTTTGTATCTCGTGGCTCTCGCCCGTAAGCGAGGATTGGTCGACGCCAAGATTTCCGAATATTACCCTGCCGTCAGCGGGAAGAGCCTCGCCTGCGCTTATTAGAACGATATCCCCGACAACTATCTCGGATATGGGCAGGGAAACTATTCCGCCGTCCCGCCTTACACGATAGCTTGAATCTCCACATTCCTCGGAAAGCCGTTTGAATGCCGACTCGCTGCCTCGCTCGGAAAGCGTTGATATAAAGGTGGCAAGAAATACCGATATTCCTATACCGATGCTCTCAACGACATCTCCGCCCCAGAAAACGAATAATATATTTACACCAAGGGCAAAGAGCAATATCTTTATTACGGGGTCGCCGAGATTTGAGAAAAAGTGGGCAATAAGGCCTTTCGATTTCTGCGCGCTGAGAATATTTTTGCCGTTCTCCTTTGCCGAGCGCGCGGCTTGCTCGCTTGTAAGCCCCTTCCTGCTTGCGTTTTTAATTTTAATGTTTTCCATTTGCCTCTCCATATATTGCCTTGTTACAGAACAATATATGAAAAAAAGAGTGGGGAAATGAATGAATTACAAAAGGGAGGCGTTTGCCTCCCTTTTGTGAATCTTGCATATATTACTTTTTAGCTGCCGTAAGCGTGTTTTTGAGTAACATCGTTATCGTCATAGGACCAACTCCGCCCGGGACGGGGGTGATATAGGACGCCTTTTGAGCGACCTCCTCAAAGTTTACGTCGCCCGTGAGCTTTCCGTCTGCTCTGCGGTTCATTCCGACGTCTATGACGACCGCGCCCTCCTTGACCATATCAGCACCGAAGAAATCCGCCTTTCCGATTGCCGCCACGAGAATGTCGGCTCTCTTGCAGACCTCTGCGAGATCCTTCGTTCTGCTGTGGCAGACGGTGACTGTGCCGTTCGCGTGGAGAAGGAGCATTGCCTGAGGCTTTCCTACTATGTTCGAGCGTCCTACTACTACGCACTCCTTACCCGCGACCTCGATCCCGCTTCTTTCGAGAAGTGCCATAACTCCCGCGGGAGTGCAGGGAAGGAAGCTGTAATCTCCGATCATTATCTTTCCTACGTTATAAGGGTGGAAGGCGTCAACGTCCTTTTTCGGATCTATGCGGAGAATGACCTCGTTCTCGTCAAGGTGCTTGGGGAGGGGAAGCTGACAAAGTATTCCGTGTATCTTTTCGTCGGCATTGAGCTTGTCAACGAGAGCGTTGAGCTCCTCCTGAGTGGTGCTTGCGGGCATCTCGTAGACCTCGGAATAAAATCCGACCTCCTCGCAAGCCTTCTTTTTGTTTCTTACGTAGACCTGTGAGGCAGGGTCCTCACCTACGATTATTACCGCAAGTCCCGGAAGAACTCCGCCATTCGCCTTGATCTTTTCGACCTCTTCTTTTATTTCGGCACGTATCTGAGCAGATATTGCTTTTCCGTCAATTATTTTTGCCATTTTTAACCTCGTAAATATTATTCGTTATTTTCCTCATCAAAGAGTGATTTCAATTTATCTGCTATTTCTTCTTTTGTTTCCTCATCTGTTTTGAAAGCGTTTTCCTCTGCTATGCTCGGCTTGGGCTCGGTGTTTACAGGAGTCGAATAGGCGGGGATATAATCTTCCTCGGTGAGCCTTGCTCTGCGAGCCTTTACAAGCTTTACGATAAGTAAAGTAGCTCCTATTACGAAGCAGAAGAAGCCGATAAGCTGAGATATACGGAACACCCCGATATAAAGGCTGTCGGTGCGAAGTCCCTCGATGAACATTCTGCCAAAGCCGTACCACGTAATGTACATAAGGAATACCTGACCGTCAAATTTTTTCTTTTTGTAAAGTGAGTTTATTATGATAAATCCAACCAAATTCCAAAGTGATTCGTAAAGGAAGGTGGGGTGATAGAATTGCTTTATGGGAGTGCCCTCTCCATAGGAAAGGCCCATTCTTATAAAGTAAAGGAAGTCGCTTGTGAAAAGCTCAATGCCGTGAGCCTCTCCGTTTACGAAATTACCCCAGCGTCCGATTATCTGACCTATCATAACGGCAGGGCAGACCATATCGTAAGCCTTCATAACGTTTATCTTCTTTATTCTGCAGACGAAATATATCGTGATCGCACCTGCGATTATAGCACCGTATATGGCAAGTCCGCCCTCCCATATGGCTATCGCCTCAAGGAAGGTGTCGTATTTGTCAAGCGAGGTCAGCACGTAAAAGGCTCTCGCGCCGATTATTGCGAATATTATCGTGAATATCGCCATATCGAGAAGGTCGTCAAAGATTATCCCCTCCTGCTTTGCGCGGTAGGTGCAATATATTACGGCAAGGATTATGCCGAGCGTGATAAGGATCCCATACCAATGTACCGATACAGGACCGATTGAAAACGCCTCTTTTTTTACCGAAAAGGCGTCGATCCCTATTCCGGGAAAAGAAATATTTACCATACTGAAATTCTCCTTTATTTTTGTTCTGTTATTGGATATACGACCGAAAGCGCAAAGCATTCCTTGTCAAAGGAGCTCTTGAACGCCTCCTTTACGTCATCAAAGCTTACCGAGCGCAGTATATCGTTATATTCAAATATATCCGCGCCGTCGCATATGAAGCCGAGAAGGGTATTGGCTATACTCTCGGTAGAGTCAAAGAGCTTTACGTATTCGGCATACATAACTCTTTTTGCCCTCTCGAAATCCTTTTGCGAAAGTCCCTCGAGTCTTACCTTGTCAAGATATTTGAAGAGCTCCTCCCAGACGAGCTTCGGGTCGTCTGCCTCTCCCGCAAGCGAATTGTAGGCGAATGAGGACGATACCGTGTATCCGTAAGAGAATGACGGGGTGATGATCTGCCTGTCTATAAGGTCATTGTAGAAGTCGGAGCACCTTGAAAAGAGCATCTCGTCAAGCATCGACATCACGGCGTCCTTTTTCTGCCTTGCGGCAGGGTCGCTCGGAATGTCGGTGTCCTTTATTCCTATACAGAACAAGGGCTTTGAGACGTTCATCTTTTGCTCGACTAAGGGGGAAAAGACCTCTCTTCGCTCTTTCGAATTTTCATCTGAGCGTACGATATTTACAGGCTTTGCATTTTGGGGAAGGGCTCTGTCTGCTACCTTTATTATTTCGTCGATATCAAGATCGCCCGAAACAATGAGCGCCATATTTGAAAGGTTATAAAAGGTATTGTAGCAATCGTAAAGAAGCTCCGGCGTTATTTTCGAGATGCTTTCGACCGTTCCGCAGATATTTCGTTTTACGCTGTGATGCTCGTACATTCCCTCAAGCATACCGTAAAAGCATCTGTCGGACGGATTGTCGTCGTACATCTTTATCTCTTGAGCAATTATGCCTTGCTCCTTTGCGACCGACGCGTCGGTGAAATATGGGTGGGTGACAAAATCGAGAAGCTCGTAAAGAGAGTCCTCAAAATTGTCGGTA
This sequence comes from Eubacteriales bacterium, assembly GCA_045588755.1. GTDB lineage: Bacteria > Bacillota > Clostridia > Oscillospirales > CAG-272 > HGM12713. The sequence goes on from JAZNES010000130.1 coordinate 3,583, forward strand.
GAGCTGAAAAGATACGCCGTTTTATTGAATGAGGTATAGGCATTGGCGTCGGCGCCGTAGTCCGAAAATCTCTCAAATGCGTCGCTTCCGTCCTCGCACTCAAAAAGCTTATGCTCAAGAAAATGCGCTATGCCGTCGGGCACGGTGATAAGCTCTCCGTCCTTCTTGAAGGAGCTGTCAAGAGAGCCGTATTTCGTGCCGAATATAGCGTATGAGGAGGTCATCTTTTTGGGGAAGAAATAGATATCAAGTCCCGACGGATGAGAGTAAAGATAGTATTTTTGTTTTATGGCGGGACATTCAAATACCCTTACGTTATTCTTCATCACTCGGTTCGCCCCCTTCCTTGTTTCCCGCAAGGAAATAAACTGTATCAAGCTTTACCTTCTGCGACACATCGATAACGTCGTCAAGCGTTACGGAGGCAACCTTTTTGCGACACTCGTCAATGCTTATATCAAGGCCTGCGACTGTGCGGCCCGAGTAAAAGCCGAAAAGATCAAACGGGTTATCAAATATCTGCCTGTAATAGTTTTCAAGTGATCTCTTTGCCGCATTGAATTCGTTCTCGGTGATCTTGCCGCGCTTTATGTTTTCAAGCTCGTTCATTATCGCCTTTTCGGTCTTTTCCTTGTTTTTGCAGTCTATACCGCTTGACACGATAACGTTTCCGGTATAGATGTTATAGGAGGACGAGCAATGATAGCAAAGGCTCATCTTCTCGCGAACGTTCATATAGAGCTTTGAGATCGGGGACATTCCGAATATCTCGTTGAATACGAAGAGAGCATAATGCCTTTGGTCATTTGCAGCAATTCCCGTGCGAAAGCCGATAGCAAGATTTCCCTGAGAGATAGGCATTTTCTCGCTGACAAAGTTTGCTTTTTCGCGAGCCTCCTTTGCATTTATGGGACAAAGCTCACGGCCTGATATTTTTCTTGGCGCAAAGTGTCTGAGTATCTTCTCAGAGATCTCCTTTTCCGAAAGGCTTCCCACGTAGAAAAATTCAAGGCCTCGGTTGGCGATCTTATTTATGTAGTAATCGGTGATGCCCTCGCGGCTTATATTCTCTGCGGCATCTATTGCCTCCTCAAGCGTAAGCCGAGTGTTCGAGTCCTTGTCCATCGCCTCAAAAAGACGGTTGGTCGAATAGGCTCTGGGATTGTTGATTATCGAGCGGAAATTATCGGCAAGGATCTTCTTTTCCTGCTCAACGCTTTTTTCGGGGAAAAGCGAGTCCTTATCGAGCAGGGGCGAGAAAAGCATTTCTGACATAACGTTAAGAACTCCGTCGGCAATATCCTCTCCGTTCTCGGTATAGGTGTTATCAAGAAGCTCTGAGGCAAGGTAGAAGATCTTATTTTCTCCGCAGGCCGAGCTTTTAACCTCTATCGTTGCGGCATAAAGCTCGTCAAGTCTTCTGTTGAGTGCGGCTATCGAGGGATACTTCTTTGTTCCGCGGCGCATTATTCCCGCCAGCAAAAGCTGATACGGTGTTGTGAATTTCTCGCGGGGCATAGGTATCGACAGTGCAAGCATTCCGGTTTTGAATTTATCTGTTGTGATGCATCTAAGTGTAACCCCTTCGCAGACCTCAGAAAAGCTTGGTATCATAGCGTACTCCTCTCTTAAAATTTATCTTTATAGTAAATTATACCGCAATAATGTGTCGATTTCAAGAATTATTTGAAAATTCTTAAAGGTTGACAAAAGATAACTGTTATGGTACACTAAAATATAATAGACGTATATAAGAAATAAGAGGTAAATATTATGCCCGAGCTTTTATCCCCCGCAGGTAATTTTGAAAAGATGAAGGCCGCCATTCGTTACGGGGCCGATGCCGTATATCTGGCGGGAAATCTTTTTGGAATGCGTTCTGCCGCAGACAATTTTACGAATGAGGAGCTTCGCGATGCGGTAGAATATGCCCACGCGCGAGGCGTGAAAATATATCTCACCGTAAACACTATGCCTCACGGCTACGAATACGGTGCGCTCCGAAAATTCCTTTGTGATATAAAGGATTTCGGTATCGACGCGATGATAGTCGCAGATCTCGGTGTCCTTGCCACTATTAAAGAGCTTTTGCCCGATATGGAGATACACGTTTCCACTCAGGCAAGCATCGTAAGTCCTGCCGCGGCACTTGCCTACGCCGCACTTGGCGCTCGCCGTCTTGTACTCGCGCGCGAGCTTACTCTTGATGAAATAAAAGAGATCCGCCGCGCTTTGCCCGACGACGTCGAGCTTGAAGCCTTTGTGCACGGCTCGATGTGCGTTTCGTACAGTGGCAGATGTATGCTTTCCCATCATCTGACGGGCAGAGATGCTAACAGGGGGGCCTGCACCCAGCCTTGCCGTTGGGTATATAAGATAGTCGAGGAGAAGCGTCCCGATATTCCTCTGCCGATAGAGGAGAACGACCAAGGAACCTTTATTATGTCCTCAAAGGATATGTGCACTATAGGAATAATTCCCGAGCTTATAGAGGCGGGGATAAATTCCTTCAAGATAGAGGGAAGAATGAAGAGCGCCTATTATACGGCGGTCGTTACAAACGCATACAGAATGGCTATCGACAGCTATATGAGAGATCCCGAAAATTACGTTACCGATCCTGCACTCTACGTCGAGCTCGACAGCGTATCTCACAGAGAATACTGTACGGGATATTATCTTGACGAGCCGATGAGCGAGGCTCAGCTTGCCTCAAACGTAGGATATATAAGAGAAAAGTCATATTTCGCGACTGCCATTGAATATTCTGAGAACGAGATACCCGAGGGGCTTGAGCTTGAGAACGAAGAAGGAAGGCTTGCCCTCTTCCTGCAGAAGAACAAGGTGAAAGAGGGGGAGTGCGCCGAGATAATCTCGCCGAAGAAGATAGGACGGGGATTTCGGGTGACCGAGCTTTACTCCG
>JAZNES010000131.1:0-2290 GCA_045588755.1 Eubacteriales bacterium
ATATTGAGGGCGTCGACATCGGGCAGGACGAAGCTCCCGAGCAATTATCAATTTAAGGGCAGGTAATATCTATGGAAGAACAGATAAATCAGATAAAAAACATCGAGGCGGCAATAGAGGCGATACTCTTCGCGGCGGGACACCCCGTTGAGTATGAGAAGATAGCCGCAGTTATCGGACTCGAGAAAAAAAATATAAAAGAGATAATTTCTCACATGAGTGAAAGCGAGCGATTTTCGGGCGAGGCAAGCGGACTTTCGCTGCTTCTCTTCCCCGAGACCTGCCAGATATGCACCAAGGAGGAATACGCTCCCTACATAAGAGAGGCTCTCGGAATAAGACGAGGCGGAAACCTCTCGGCGTCCTCAATGGAGGCTCTCGCCGTCGTGGCTTACAATCAACCCGTAACGAGAAGCTTTATCGATCAGGTGCGAGGAGTTGACAGCTCTTATGCGGTGAATTCACTCATAGATAAGGCGCTTATCGAGTCCTGCGGAAGACTTGACGCACCCGGCAGACCTATGCTCTACGTAACAACAGATAAATTCCTCCGCGTATTCGGTCTTAATTCTCTCTCGGAGCTTCCCGCTACAGAGACTATGCTTCCTCCCAAGGAGGACATTCCCATGCTTCCCATCGACGATTCTCAGATACAGATGGAGCTTGAGGCGGGAGAGGTCTTACCCGAGGACGCTGAATAAGAAAACAAAGATACTGACAATACTGATATAGGAAAAGGAGGCGAGGAAAACGGTTGCTCTTTATATTGTCGGCGGAATAATTCTTTTGTCCCTTTTGCTACTGTCATTACGCGGCTCTGTAACGATAAAATACGACGGCGAGCTCTCTTTGTGGCTACGGGTGCTCTTCGTTAAGATAAAGATCCTACCTTCTCAAAAAAAGGGCAAAAAGATCCACTCTATGAGCAAGAAAAAGAGTGAAAAAATAAAGAACGACCTTAAAAAGCGAGCCGAGAAGAAGCGCCTCAAGGCAGAGGAGAAAAGAGCTCGCAAGGACGAAAAAAAGAAAAATAAGAAAAAGAAGACCGCACAGGAGCTCCTTGACGATGTAAGCGACATCGCAGGACTTGTCAAGATCATTCTTTCAAAGTTCTTCAAGAGGATTCGGGTAAAGGTCGCAAGATTCAATATAACCGTTGCGACGGGGGACGCGGCGACGACCGCCATAGCTTACGGCGCTATATGTCAGGCAGTATCCTACACGATAGCCCTCCTTGAGAGCTCAAGAAACGTAAGCGGACTCTCCCACTCACATATCGATATCCGCACCGATTTTTGCGCCGAAGCTCCGAGTGCCGACATAAAGATCTCCTTCTCGTTAAGGGTATGGAATCTGCTTGAAATAGGCATAGCGGCTCTTGTCAGATTTATAAAGAACAAGCTCCGCCGCGACGCGAATAAGGAAAAAGCTCAGACACAAAACGAAAGCAATAAAAATTCAAAGATAAATCATAAATTTTGAAAGGAATAAACGTTATGGCAAACGAAAACAAGATCCCCGAAATAATCAAAACCTCTCTCGATAACATTCGTTCTCTCGTAGACGCAAACACCGTAGTAGGAGAGCCTATCGCTACAGAGGTCGGAACGACTATAATACCGATATCGAAAATATCTGTAGGTATCGCATCGGGCGGAGTTGACTACAATGACAAAAACGAGCGACAGAAGCCCCAGAACTTCGGTGGCGGCGGCGGAACGGGACTCGTCGTTTCTCCCGTGGGATTTCTCACTATAGACAAGTACGGCGCAGTTGAATTCATCAACGTTGGAATGAAGGGCTCTTCCGACCCCGTTGACCAGATCGCCGATTTCGTTGAAAGAACTCCCGAGATAATCGCAAAGATAAAGGATCTCTTCTCAAAGGATAAGAAAGCCGAGAACTGATAAACAACGTCGGCAAAATGCTGTAATTTTGCAAGGAACACCTCAATATAATTTAACGAGCGCCCCGCGCGTAAAATTTGAGAGGTGTACTTTGATGTTCAAAAAAATTATCTCTTTAACACTTTTGTTTTCCCTTGCAATAGGACTTTTGAGCTGTCAAAAGCGAAAAAGAGACTCACAAAACGAAGAGGGCCTTCCAAAAGAGGTCTCTCTTTTCGTTGACGCGCCGCCACTTTCGGCAAAAAGCGCTATCCTTATGACTGCCACGGGCAATTCGGTCATCTGCGAAAAGAATGCCGACAGCAGAATGGCTATGGCAAGCACCACCAAGATAATGACGGCACTCGTTGCCGCCAAGGAGGGAGAGCTTGATCGGCTCGTTT
>JAZNES010000132.1:0-2647 GCA_045588755.1 Eubacteriales bacterium
AGAACCGTTACACGTGCAAATGTCATTAGTGGAAACCACACCTTCCTCGAATCCCATCGAAGAGGTAATTATTTTAAAAGTAGAACCCGGAATATAACTTTCGGTTATAGCCTTATTAGACCACATGTTTGTAAGAAGCTCTAACCTTAATTTATCATATTCGTCGGAATCGGTAGCATATCCCGAAGCTTTGAGCGCCTCCTCGGATTTTTCGTCAAGCTGCCACGGATCGTTAAGATCAAAGCTTGACGAGGTCGCCATAGCGAGGATCGCTCCCGTTTTGACGTCCATTACGATTCCTGTTGCCCTGTTCGTCGCTCTGTGCTCTGCAACCGTGAGCTGTATCTGTTCTTCAAGGAATCCCTGAATAGTTGTGTCCAAAGTCGTTTGTACGTTATATCCGTCTATACCCTCAATATAGCTCGTATACTCGTTAGGCATCTCGTTTCCAAAGGAATCACGCGCCTTTATGTAGTATCCGTCTATACCGCTTAGGTATTTGTCATACTGATACTCAATACCGTACAGACCTTCTCCGTCACTGCTCGTAAAGCCTATGACGTGAGCTCCAAGGCTTCCCTTGGGATAATATCTCGTGCTTTGCGCCTCAAGATATATCATATCCTCAAGACCGTTCTCGTTGATGAACTCTATTACGGTATCCGCGGTATGTTCATCGACTTTTCTCTTTATGGTACGGTCAAGGTATCTCGTGTACTGCGTAGCCTGCTTATAAACATTATCATAATCCACGTCAAGTATCTGCGAAAGGCCCTCCGAGACGAGCTTATAGTAATCCTTATTGCTATTTGCTCCGAGTTTGTCTTGAGCGCTCTTTATAGAAGAAGGAGAGATAAAGACTCGATAGGTGGTAATGTTCGTAGCGAGAACACTTCCGTTTCGGTCATATATCTTTCCTCTGTCGGCAGGAACGGCGGATTCGGTCGTGAATTGGTCTATTACCTTCTTCTGATATTTCTCGAATCCAAACGTCTGCAAAAAAAGTATTCTTAAAAGGAGAACGGCAAACAAGCCGAAAATAAATATCGCGAGAACGCTTGAACGCTTGATTGCGCTTGTGCTTATTTTCCCTCCTGCCATTCAAACCTCCATATCCTTTAACAAGTACTATGTAATAAAATCTTTTTCAATTCATAGATATGAGGCGTAGCAAGGATTTATGATTATTCAACGTCTATTCCGATAGCACTGAGCAGAGCTGAAAATCCAGTCTTTTCACCGCTTTGATCGTATACTTCTATCTCTTCGTCCTCTCCGACCTTGAGGTACTCGCCGCCTGCGAATTCGGACGAGATCATTCCCATAGCCTCAGCGTCCTTTTTTACCTCTTCGATATCGTATTTGAGATCAAGCTGACTTTGCAGCTCAGACTCTTTTGCCTCAAGCACCGATATCTTTGTGTTAAGACTTCCTATCTGTCCCGACGCATTTCCTATCATTACCGAGCCGCTGACTATAAGTCCTAGCGATATAGCGAAGACCGCTATACAAGCAACTGCGGCAGCAGGAAACTTGAATGACGTCCCTATTGTTCGTCCTTCCTTTTGCTCGATGGGGAGCCATTTCTTTCTGAGTTCATTAAGCGCCGAAACCGCGCGTCTTATGTGACCCTCCTTTGAGTCGGAACGACCCTCTCTTGCGCTTGCGCTCTTCTGAGCAACATCACTTGCTCTGTTGAGTGTAGGAAGAACGAATGAGTGACGGTTTCTGAAATATCTTACGAAATCCTCAGATGTCATATACTTGTTTCCCTTATGCTCTCCGCTGCGATAAGAGCTTACCGCGCCTGCGCGAGAGTCTATTGCGTAATAGTTTTCGGAGACGTTTCTTGTCTTATCGGCATTAATATGCTCACCCGATACGTTGCGGGAATCAGCATTGATGCCTCTTGAACTATATCTTGCTTTGAGCGCCGAAACGCAGCGCACATAGGATTCGTTTTCATACTTTGAAGACATAGCAAAACCTCCGAAATTAATGTTTTATCTTTACAGCTTCTGCGCTATTCTCAGCTTAGCGCTTCTCGAACGAGGATTTTCTTCAAGCTCCTCGTTTGACGGTATTATCGGTTTCTTGTTGACTATCTTTAAGATAGGCTTGTTCCCGCAAACACAGACGGGAAAATCTCTCGGACAAGTACAGCCCTGCGAAAGTGACGCAAAGGTCTGCTTGACTATTCTGTCCTCAAGCGAATGGAAGGTTATTATCGCTATCCTTCCGCCCTTAGAGAGCAGCCTTGCCGCATCTCTTATCGTAGGCTCTATAACGTCGAGCTCTCTGTTGACCTCTATCCTTATCGCCTGAAAGCTCTTTTTCGCAGGGTGATGTCCACCCTCGCGCGCCCACGCGGGAATAGCTCCCTTTATGATAGAGGCAAGACGCATCGTGCTCTTTATCGGCTCTCTTTCCCTTTCGGCCATTATCGCTGATACTATCTGAGGGGCAAACCGCTCTTCCCCATACTCAAAAAGTATCCTTTTGAGCTCCTCTGCACTATAGGTGTTTACGACGATCTCAGCATTAAGAGTAGCCCGATTATCCATTCTCATATCGAGCTCGGCATCGGTATTATATGAAAATCCCCTCTCCGCAGAATCAAGCTGATGAGAGGAAACTCCGAGGTCTA